>JBHIET010000033.1:0-33933 GCA_046760785.1 Anaerolineae bacterium
CTCAGGACGACTGGCCTGATTTAGCTGCTAGCGGAGTGCGAAATCTAGGCTTAGACATGCTCTAAGACTCTGGGTTTAACCTCGAATATCTCTTGAGACCGAAAAAAACACACATCAAACTCCAGAAAGAAGTTCACTTGACCCAGAATCAGTGGAACATTGTTTGATTGTGTCCAGGCAAAAGCAAGGCGCAGTTGCTCCTGTATCCAACAACCCTGACACGGATAGAGAAGGGTCCTGATAGCTCAGAGTAAGCGGTAGATACGGAAGACTGCTGGCGGCTCCAAGCGACTCATCAATCTCCGTGAAAGAGAAACGCTGGGCTTCAAGTGGCATAGGTGACTTGCTCCTCTCTGAGGGCGTCCAACAAGGTGGTAGCAGCGTCGAAAGCACTGTAGGGTGTCCAAACAGGGTAGTCCTCATCAGGTTGGAATAAAGCGATACCTTCTTCTCGGGCAAGCTCAAACACCAGAAACTGCATCAGACGCAGCTTATCAGTCCGTGGAAGAGCCTGCACCTTGGGCAACAACTCGGTTATCAACATCCTGCCCCCTCTCGTTCTATCTATTTCAAACCGTCAAAGTTCCGTGTGACACATGAGTGCCCAAACCCGGCGTCTGGAGACGCCTCCCATCGCCCTCGAAGATCCGTCGGGTCTTCAAGGGCGTGAACAGCTCTGGCGAACCGCTCCACCTGCGCACACTGCATAGGTGTAGGCCAGACGAAGGGCCGCACCTTCTGGATGCGCGTCCAGGCCTGGTCGGGCGTCAGACCGGTGCTAACCAGATAGGCAGCGACCATCGCCGCCGCCCGGCCCACCCCAGAGCGGCAGTGGACGTAGACCCCGCCGCCGCGCGCGATCTCCGATGCGATGAAGGTGACTCCTTCACGCAGTTGTCCCAGCGTCGGAGCCTCGTCGTCAGCCGTCGGCAGGTACAGGTAGCGCGCTGGTGCGATGGCGGCGTGGTTGTCGTCGAATCCGGCCCGCAGGCTGAGGACGGCTGTAATCCCACGCGCGGCCAACCTCGGCCAGCCACGCCGCCGGTACTGGCCGCCCAGGTGCAGGTGCGGCGTGATCTGGCTCAACGAGCGCATAGGGGCACCGGTCACGATGCGTATGACATCGGCCACACCCCACAGCGTCATCACACGCGGCCCGAGCTCCATCAGTTGCTTCCACCAAGTGGCCACCTCGTTGCAGATTCTGATCAATAGTCTCAACCTTCAATCAGCGCGAGGTGTTGCCAAAACCGTCCTATCACCCAACCAGGGCATATCGGATTACGTATAAGCCCGTCAGGGATGGTTCATTTGCCGGTAGAACGGACAACCCTTATTCCCGGTGCGATTCATCCCGTTTGATCGGAGTTTGAATCCGTTCAATCCGCTCCCCGAATCCGATGACAGCTCTGCGCTGGCAATGGCGATCAGCACACAAGGAACAGAGCGGAAACCCGCAGCAAGTCTGAGACTTCCTGAGGGGTGAGAAACAGTTGCCCCTCCACCACATCTGCGGATAGTGTGAACATGGCACGCTTGCTTCGCTAAACAACGTGAACTCTCACGAACGACAACAGTATATCACGAGGTATAAGAACCTTCTATAGTACCTCTGTACCATTCGGGGTAAATGTCGTTCAGAGTCCACGGGCGTGCTTGTCCAGCGTCCAGGATTTAGACCGGCGGCCTCACGGACAAAGCCACTGAGGCCGCCGTCATTGCCGCCAGTGGTGGTCTACCACGTCATATCGCGCATGAACCTCCAGCGCATCCAGCGCTCCCTGATGTCCAGCACCACCTGTGCATTGTCCGGCTCGCGGGCCAGGATGGCGAAGATCGCGCCCATGAGATCGAAATCGGGGTCACTATAGAACTGGTACACCAGCATGTTGAGTTCCTCGACAGAGGCGATCATGGTGACCCGCTCCCCCACGTCAAGGCCAATGACCGTCTGGCCCCGCGCCAGGGATTCCTCCGTCACCACCTTGACTAACGCGGACTCGGCGGTGCCGAGCGATGTTTTCGTGGCGTACATCGCCGCCGCCACGTCGTAGTACGCGATCTCCGTCGCGCCGCCAAACCCGGCCTGCATCTGCGCGTACATCTGCATGGGGCCCGCGATGAGCTGCGCTGCCGGGTTCCCGTCCTCCATCAAGTCCTGCAGATTGTCGTCGTCGAGGGTGAATTCCCCGCTCGCGTCAATGAGGACGAGCGTCAAAGGAATTCCTGCCGACAAGACGACCTCCGCCGCCTCGGGATCCTGCCACACGTTGTAGTCCATCTGTGGCGCGTTGGCCGTCCTGCTGCCACCCAGGGCGATGATCTGGCCGAAGTTCCGCATCTCCGCAGGACACTGACCGACTGCCTGGGCCAGATTGGTCAGCGGCCCCAGCGCGAGTACCGTGGCTCCTGGATGCTCCGCCGCCTGGCCGCAGTAGAAGCCAGGCGCGTCCTTAGGGATGCCGCTCAAGTCGTGAGGGTTCTGGAACCCCACACCCCACAGGCCATCGGGGCCATGAAGCAGCAAAGACACGTGGCTCATTGGCTGGCTCAGCGGCTCGGCGGCTCCCATCACCACAGGGAGATCCGGCTGGCTTAGCGCGTCGAGGAGTGTCAGGACGTTGTTTGTGGTGTTCTCGATCGCGGCGTTGCCGGCGACGGTGACGATTCCGAGGACCTCCACCGGATAGCGCCTCTGGCTGAGGAGCCACACGATCGCCGCCGCATCGTCAACACCTGGGTCGGTGTCTATGATCAGCTCGATCGGTGGATGCTTCGCCTGTGCCGCGCTGAGAGGCATCAGCAGGGCGACGACGACCACGAGGGGCAGAACCACCCATGCTATGCGCCGTCCTCCAAAGGCCCGCATACAGACTTGCCGGCGAGACTGCTTCAGATTGGTATGCGCGAACATGATACATCTCCTTCCTTATACTTATGGGCCCATTATTCTAAATTCTGCCCAAGGGATCTTTTTCGACTGCAGATTGCAGAAGCGCAGTGCTATAGCCGCGATGTAAACGTTCAGCCCTCTTTCGAATAATCAGTTTATTGTAGCCGCGATTTCCCTATCGCGCAAGCTGGCTAGGACCGGCGTCGGCGCGATGGCGATGAGGGGGGTAACAGCGTGACCGCAAGCACATCGTCCATCCGCTCGGCCAGGACGATGTTCATGCCGTGCTGAACACGTCGAGGTATTTCGACGAGGTCCTTCTTGTTGCGCTTGGGGATGACGACCGTCTTGAGACCAGCACGGTAGGCCGCCAGCATCTTCTCCTTGAGGCCGCCCACAGGCAACACGCGACCACGCAGCGTGATCTCCCCTGTCATCCCCACGTCGTGGTGCACGGCCCGGCCGGTGAAGGCGGAGATGAGCGCTGTGGCAATCGTAATGCCGGCCGATGGGCCATCCTTGGGGATCGCCCCCTCCGGCAGGTGGATGTGGATGTCGGTTTTTTCAAACATATCGGGTTTGATGTTGAAATCCTTGCTGCGGGAACGGGTGTAACTCAGCGCCGCCTGCGCTGATTCCTGCATGACCTCGCCCAACTGCCCGGTCAGTAGCAGGTTGCCCTTGCCGGGCATCAGCACCACCTCCACAGGCGACAGGTCTCCCCCTGCCTCGGTCCACGCCACTCCCGTGGCGATGCCGACCCCGTCCCGCTCTTCCGCCAGGCTGTGAATGAACTGCGGCGGGCCGAGGTAACGGGCCAGCATATTTGCTTTGATGCGATGCGGAGGTGAGCCTCCTTCTGCCAGGCGGCGGGCGATCTTGCGACAGATGTTGGCGATATTGCGCTCGAGATTGCGCACGCCAGCCTCATAAGTGTATTCGCGGACGAGGGCCCGCAGCGCGCCTTCAGTGAAGGTGACAGGACTATCCTCCAGACCGTGCTCCTCCAGTTGGCGCGGGATCAGAAAACGGCGCGCGATCTCCAGTTTCTCCTCGTCGATGTAGCCGGGGAATTCGATCACCTCCATGCGGTCTCGCAGGGCCGGCGGAACAGGGTCGAGAATGTTGCCCGTGGTGATGAACAAGACCTTCGAAAGGTCGTAGGGCACCTCGAGGTAATGATCAGAGAAGGCGTGATTCTGTTCGGGGTCCAACACCTCCAGCAAGGCTGCAGCCGGGTCGCCCCGGAAATCCAGCCCCAACTTATCCACCTCGTCGAGCATGAACAGAGGGTTTATCGTGCCGGCCCGCCGCATCGTCTGGATGATGCGACCGGGCAGCGAACCGATGTAGGTACGGCGATGGCCACGAATCTCCGCCTCGTCTCGCACGCCGCCCAGGCTCACGCGGACGAACTTGCGACCCAGCGCCTCGGCGATGGACTGCCCCAGTGAGGTCTTGCCGGTGCCGGGCGGACCCACGAAACAGAGAATTGGGATGCGCATCTTGTCGGCTGCCAGACGCCGCACGGCGATGTATTCCAGGATGCGCTCCTTGGCCTTGGGCAACCCGTAGTGGCGTGATTCCAGCACCTCCTCCACGTGCTTGACGTCCAGGTTGTCCTCGGTGGTCTCCGACCAGGGCAACTCGATCAGCCAATCGAGGTAGGTACGGATGATACCGGTCTCAGGTGACATGGGCGGCATCGTCGCCAGCCGGTCGAGCTCCTTGTTAGCCCGGGCGCGCACCTCGTCGGCCAAGTCCATCTCGGCGATTCTCTCGCGCAATTCGTTGACTTCCTGGGTGTAGACGTCAGCCTCGCCCAACTCGCTCTGGATGACCTTCATCTGTTCACGCAGGAAATACTCACGCTGAGTCTTGTCCACTTCCTGCTGCACCTGCGAGTGGATGCGATCCTCCAGTTCGAGCACGTCCAGTTCCTTGGCCAGCAGGACGCTGACGCGCTGCAACCTCGCTGCAGGATCGAGGGTCTCCAGCACCTCCTGTCGCTCAGCCACCTCCAGGTCCAGCACCTGGGCCGTCAGGTCGGCCAGCCAGCCCGCCTCATCTATGTTCATGGCGAAGACATAGGCATCTTCGGGCAAGGTGCGATTCAACTGCACGACCTTCTCGAAAAGCGCCAGCACCGCCCGCATCAGCGCCTCGGTGAGCGGGGTCCTCTCCGCCGCCTCGTAGATGGGCAGGGCACGCACGCGGATGTAGGGCTCCAGGTGGACATATTCGACGATCTGCACCCGTCGAAGCCCCTGACTCAGCATGCTGATGGTGCCGTCGGGCATGTGCAACATGCGGCCGATGGCCACTTCGGCACCGAAGGTGAAGAGATCCTCGGGGCCTGGCTCCATCACATCTGCATCCCGCTGAGCGACGGTGATGAGCGGTTCGCCCCGCTCGTTCGCCACCTCGATGGCTTCTATCGAACGGTCGCGCCCGACGAAGAGCGGCGTGACCATACGTGGGAACATCACCATATCGCGCAGCGGCAGAAGCGGCGCTTCGATGACTTCACCCGGAGATTCACGCAAGTCTTCCACTTCCTCAAAATCTATGTCATCCAGGGAAAACGGTGTCCCCTGAGGCCATTCCATCTGCGCCCACCAATCCCGAAACACCCTGTCCCACATCATGCCCTTTTCCTCATCAGATTTCCACCTCGCCGTCGTTGTCCGGCAGCGGGGCACTGGTGTAACGCGCCCATTCCTCGCGGGCATCGGCGACGAGGTAGATGGATCCGGTGACCAGCAGGCCGCGGCTCGACTGAGCTTGCCGAAGTCTGCCCTGGTCCATCACTGCCAGCCCGCGTCGGAGCGATTTTCTCATATTAACACTCACCTCTGCCCCACCTCCCACGGAGGCGACGACGTCGGCCAACTCAACCGGCGCCGCCGCCCGAGGATGGTCGGAACGGGTGACGATAATGTAGTCGCTGATCGGCAGAAGGGTCCGTAGCATCCCGGCGATGTCTTTATCGGCTGAAGCACCGAAGATCAGCACCCAGCGTCGGTCGGGAAACCATTCTTCCAGTGCTTTGCGCAGCGTCTGCACCGAGTAGGGATTGTGCGCACCGTCCGCGACCACCAACGGCTCACGGCTGAGGATTTCCATCCGCCCCGGCCAGTAGACGCTGTGTAACCCTTCGTGCACGGCCTCAGGGGGGATGCGAAAGTCCCGCTGGCGTAGGATGTCCAGCGCAGCGATGGCACTGGTCGCGTTCTCCAGTTGATGGCGGCCTAACAGAGGAATCCAGTATTCTCCATCCAGTTCCGAGCTACCGCTGGCGACGCGTCGAGCGGTAAAAGCCTGACCGTCCAGGTCTGCGGAGCCTGGCTCGTAATCCCAGTCACGGCCGACTTCCGTGAGTGGGGCTTCCCGTTCCTGGCTGACTGCTTCGAGTACCTTGATCGCCTCGGCTCGCTGCGGCGCACTCACAACCGGTATACCCGGCTTGATGATGCCCGCTTTTTCATAGGCGATCTCAGCCAGTGTGTCGCCCAGCAGGTAGGTGTGCTCCAGGCTGAGTGAGGTAATCACAGATACCTCGGGCATCAAGACGTTGGTAGCATCAAGCCGGCCGCCGAGTCCCACCTCGACGACGGCCACATCCACCTCGGAGCGAGCGAAGTAAAGAAAGCCCATAGCGGTAATGGCCTCGAAATAGGTCACGCCAGGTACGCGCTCAACCAGCGGGCGAACCTCCTCCACCAGCGCGACGACTTCCTCCCGCGCGATCTCCTGCCTGTCCACCTGGATGCGCTCGCGGAAGGTGTGGAGATGGGGCGAGGTGTAGAAACCGGCATGGTAACCGGCGGCCCGCAAGCCAGATTCACACATCGCCGCTGCAGACCCTTTCCCCTTGGTACCGGCGATGTGCACCGCTGGAAAGCGAGTGTGCGGGTTGCCCACCGCCGCCAGCAATTGCTCAACACGCGCCAGGTTGTGCGTCTCAGGTGTGTAGCGCTCGAGACGCATCTTCTCGTAGTCAATAAGGCTGTGAAGATAGGCAATAGCCGCCGGGTAATCCATTGTTCTTCCCTGCCAGTCGGCGCGGATTGTACTCGTTTTCCTGGGAAATGCAAGTCGGTATTAGTCAGGTGGTCGAGTGGTCGGGTAGTCGGATAGTCACACATTGACCAAGTGACCATTCGACCAAGCGAGTAAGCGACTACTCGACCAAGCGACTCACCAGTTTACCAATCTACCAATTTGTGGTACACTTCGGCCCGAAATTTGATTTGGGGAGGATGGCGTTGCGAATGCGGCACACTCTAATAACAGCGGCGATGCTTGGCCTGGCGCTGACGCTGACTGCCTGCGGTGAAAAGCCGCTGCTCAGCGAAGTTTCCTTTAACAAGGATGTGATCACCCCCAACGCGGACCACGATACAGACATACTCGAGATCACGTACAACCTGTCTCGCAGCGCGGAGGTCTCGATCTACTTCGAGAGTCAGGACGGGAACCGCTACTACTTCCGTGACCACGTCCACCACGGCCCCTCCGTCGAGGAGCCTTATCAGGTCTACTTCCCCGGCGTGGTGGAGGGCTACGTGCTCCCCGGCGAGCAGTTCGAGGGATTCGCGGTGGAGAAGCGGGTGCTGCAGGATGGTGTCTACACCTGGACGGTGGAGGCAACCGACGAGACCGGTCACACCGGCCAGGTCACCGGCACGCTCACCATCGCCGACGCCGACACCGTCCTGCCGGAACTGCGCGGTTTCAGTGTATATCCACCGGTCTTCACCCCCAACCGGGACGGCATCGGCGACCGGGCGACGGTCAACGTGAACCTCAAGAAGGACGTGGAGGAGCTGACCGTCTACCTGGAAGGGAACGACGGGGGGCGCTATCCCGTGGAGTGGAAAGAGAAGCTGACACCGCTTAACGAGGCTGGTTGGCACGAGTTCGACTACGATGCCGGGGTGGATCACGGGGCGAACCCGCCGCCCGACGGCACGTACACCGTGACCATGCAGGCGCGCGACGCGGTGGGGCAGTGGACGATGGCGACCGGTAGTTTAACCATCAAGGATGGCGGGGTGCCGAGGGCATATATCCTTAACGGCGAGGTGGAGTGGTCGGGAGGAGGGGGGCCAAAGGTGAGCATCCCGTTAAGCAGCACGCTCTATTTCACGCTGACGGTCGAGAACGACAGCCGCGTGCCCATCCGCACCAGTGGCCCGCCGCCAGGCACGGTCTACGACAGCGACCAGAACTACGCCACGTTGGGTGAGTATGTCCAGTCGGGCGTGTTCCGGGTGGGCATTCACTGTGAGACCAGCCCCATAGACCACCCCTGGCGCTGGGCGGTAGGCGGGTCAGACGATCTGGTGACGGACGACGAGGGACACCTCTACCTGCCGGCAGGGGCACGGGCGACCGTCACCGGAGGCATCCGCTTCGTGGACTTTGTGGCAGCCCGCAACCCGCAGTACTGCTACGCTTCGCTGATCCACGAGGACGTGGAGATCTCGATGGTCAACTTCCGGGTGGATGCGGTGTTCCTGACCATCGAGGTACCGTAGGTCACTTCCAGCGACCAGCCCCGATTTGCCAGTTTTCGCCAACTAGGGTATCATTGCGAATGTAGGTTCAGATACTGGAGAAAGGAGGGATTCTATCGAGACTGGCGAGAGTATAGGTTGATTGCGAACAAGCGTGAGGAAATCCACTACACAAATCCTTAAGGAGGAGAACAATGACCAGCAAAAGTTTGCCCCTGGCGTTTGTCTCTGCGCTGTTGATCCTGGCGACAGTGTTGGTGGCTTGCTGCCCCACACCGACGCCGCCACCCACCGAGGAGGCACCACCACCCACTGATACACCCGTGCCCCCTCCCCCAACCGAAGCGCCAGCCGCACTAGGCTCCGAGGAACGCCCCATTCAGGTCTACTTCGTGCCTTCGGTCGAGGTTGACAACATCATCACCGGCGGCGAGGCCCTGCGCCAGGCGCTGGAGGAGGCCACCGGCCTCAAGTTCGAGGTCTACATACCCACCTCCTACGCCGCCTTCGTTGAGGGCATGTGCGCCGCGCCGGAGGACGCCATGGGCTTCCCCGCCACCTTCGCCTACGTGGTGGCCAACGCCCGCTGCGGCGTTGACGCGTCCATGATATCCGTGCGATACGGCGATGCCTTCTACTACTCCGGGGTCATCGTCCCCCGCGACAGCGACGCCCAGACCCTCGCAGACCTGAACGGCTTGACGTGGGCTTACGGCGATACCGTCTCTACCTCCGGCTATATGGTCCCCCAGCTCTGGTTCCCTGCAAGCGGACTCGAGCCGGGCGCTAGCGTCGCCACGGGCGGGCACAACCAGACTGTTACGTCTGTCTACAACGGCGAGGCCGACTTTGGCACCATCTACTTCAACCCACCTCAGCCAGCGGAGGGGAGCGAGGTGGAACCGTGGCAGTTCGGCGATCCCGTCGAGCCGTACGCGGACGACGTGGACACGTGCGCGCTGACCGAGGACGGCAAGGACATCCAGTGCGGTGACTGGTACCCCAAGGATGCCCGCAGAAGCGTCCGGGACACCGCGCCGGACGTGATCCAGAAGGTACGCCTCCTGGCCATCAGCGACCCCATACCCAACGACTGCCTGGCCTTTGGTCCAGACTTTCCGGCCGACCTGCGCGCGCAGATCGAGCAGGCGCTGACGGATCTGCAGGAAGACGAGGAGATGTGGGAGCAGACCCTCAAGTTGATCTACAACTACAATGCCTTGATCCCCACCACCGACGCGGCGTACGACGGGCTCCGCGACTACGTGGAGGCGGGTGGTCTCTCGATGGACGACGTCGTCGGCATCCTCGAGGCAGAAGAGTAGCAGTAAAGCACACTGGCTGGGTGGGGGGAACAGCGCTTCCCCCTGCCCAGTCTCTTGCCAGGCTCCCGCGAGGAGGGTCTGTATGCTCAAGATAGAATACCTCACTAAGGTCTACGACGACGGCACACGTGCCCTGTATGACGTCAGCTTCGAGGTGCCCGACGGCCAATTCCTGGTCATCATCGGCCTCAGCGGTTCCGGGAAGTCTACCTTGTTGCGCTGCATCAACCGCTTGATCGAGCCTACCGAGGGGCGCGTGATATGGAACGATATAGATATCACCGCCGCCTCTCAGGAGGAACTGCGCCTCATCCGCCGTAGGATGGGGATGATCTTCCAGCACTTCAACCTGGTGAAGCGTTCCAAAGTTATCACCAACGTGCTGGCCGGGCGACTGGGGTATGTCAGCCCGGCCTGGAGCCTGTTCAACCGCTTCCCCAATGAGGATGTGCAACTGGCGCTAAAGAACCTGGAGCGGGTGGGCATCGCCGACCAGGCTTACAAGCGGGCCGACGAACTGAGCGGCGGACAGCAGCAGCGGGTGGGCATCGCCCGGGCGCTGATGCAGAACCCGGAACTGATGCTGGTGGACGAACCGGTCTCCGCGCTGGACCCCGCCACCTCGCACTCCATCATGCGGTATCTGGAGGAATTGAACGAGAAAGACGGAGTGACCATCGTGTGCAGCCTGCACTTCCTGAGCCTGGCGCGGGCCTACGCCGACCGCATCGTAGCCCTCAAAGATGGCATCACCGTCTTTGACGGCCTGCCCGAGGAGATTGACGACGTCCGCTTCCGCGAGATCTACGGCGAGGAAGCGGAACAGGTGGAGATCAGATGAACAGGAAACCCAGACCCGTGCTGCGCACTGTCCTCTACGCTGCCCTCATCATCGTTGGTGTTCTCGTCTACGCCTACGGCTGGCAAGTCACCGACATCAACCTGGAAGTGCCGCAGGAGGAAGACCGACAGGAACAGGTCGTGCGCGCCCTGCGTGGCCTGCTGAGCCCGGACCTGTTTGAGCGAGACAAGCAGAGCCAGGTGGCCTATGCTCACTTCCTGGTGCCCTGCGATGATGGCCCGCCCACCCAGCCCGAAGTCGCGGAAGGCCAACCCTACATCGTACTTTCCCCCGACTGCGGGGCGGCCAATGACGAGATCGCCATCGAGGTATTCAACTTCCACCCCTACAGCGACGGCTTCGTCCGCTGGACGCCGCCCGGCCGCAGCACGCGGACCCTGAACAAGTTCAGGACTGACGGCGATGGGCATTTCAGGAGCAGTAAACTCAGGGTTCCCACCGTGAGCGACAGCGACGATCCACAGATCATCGAGGTCGAGGTCGAGTGGCCTGTGGGCACGCCGCGCCCCAGCGAGGCGCTCAAGATCACCATCGAGCGCATGATCGAGACCATCTTCCTGGCCCTGATGGCGACCACGTTCGCCATTATCGCCGCCATCCCGATCAGCTTCATCGCCGCCTACAACCTGATGCGCCAGATACGCACGCCCTTGGGGGGGGTGCTGGCAGCGCTATTGCCCCTCCCCATCGGCTGGATACTGGGCCGGCAGGCCCTCTACCCGGTGAGCGATTTCGCTCTCAGCCTGGGCAACAACGGCTGGTTTGGCATCCCTGTTCTGGCCGTGATGGTCGCCGGCCTATACTTCACAACCACGAAGTATATGCCACGCACCGGCTTTATCTCCTCCCTGTGGCTGGCTGGCCTGGTACGCTATGTGCAGATGATCGTTCTCATCATCCTATTCCTGTTTACGAGTGGTATCATCTCCGGAATCGGGACACAGGTTAGCTTGATCCTGGGCGGCGTGATGAGCAACATCCTGGGCACGCTGGCTGACCTGCTGGGTTTGCTGCTGCCCGTTTTCAGTGGGTTGGGTGGTGTGCTCATCCTGGGCTCCCTGGCGAGCACCTTGTTAGATGCCCTTCTCGATCGCGTCAACAACGCCTTTGTCCAGCGCGCATTGGGCCTGGCGCTAGGCGCGCTGGCCGGCGGCCTGCTTCTCTACCTGGCTTACCGCGGCGTCAACAACTTCTACAACCCTGGCGAGCCGGTACCCTTCACCGTCCACTTCACCGTCGCTGGAGCCGTGCTCGGCGGCGGCCTGGGGCTCTTCCTGCGGGCCGACTATCCTCTCCCGGTCGGGCTGCTCATCTACTACACCTCGCGGACCATCCTCAACGGTCTGCGCTCCATCGAACCGCTGATCATGGGCATCGTCTTCGTCATCTGGGTGAGCATCGGCCCCTTTGCCGGCGTGTTGGCTCTCACGCTCCACTCCATCGCTGCCCTGGGCAAGCTCTACTCCGAGCAGGTGGAGAGCATTGACCCCGGCCCCATCGAGGCCATCACCGCTACCGGTGCCACCCGGTTGCAGACCATCATCTACGGGGTCGTGCCTCAGATCGTGCCTCCCTACATCGCCTTCACCCTCTATCGCTGGGACATCAACGTGCGTATGTCCACCATCATCGGCTTCGTCGGCGGCGGGGGCATCGGTTTCGTCCTCCAGCAGTGGATCAACCTGCTGCAGTACCGCCAGGCTGGCGTCGCTGTACTGGCTATCGCCATCGTCGTGGCCGCGCTCGACTACGTCAGCGCCCAGGCGCGGGAGAGGATCACCTAGGGGAGACTAGCGACATTCTGCGTGAAGGCAGCTTACAAGCCCCCCCTTCCCCACCCCCGCACAGGGGAGAGGTTGGGGGGTTTGGTTAAGACGACCCTATTATGTCCGACTTGGCCGTCGTGATCGTCAGTTGGAACGTGCGGGAACTGCTCGTGACCTGCCTACGTTCCCTGACCGTAGACATCGAGCAATCCGGCCTGGAGGCCCAGGTCTGGGTGGCGGACAACGGTTCCTCCGACGGCACGCCGGAGATGGTGTCGAGGGAGTTCCCAGACGTTCACCTCATCGCCAGCCGGGAGAACCTGGGCTTCGCTGCCGGAAACAACCTCGCCCTGAAAGCCATCCTTCAAGAGACGCAACACGCAACACGCAATACGCAATACTTCTGGCTCCTGAACCCGGATGCGGAGGTGCTGCCGGGGGCGACGGCGGCGCTTCTTTCGGCATTGGAGACCTATCCCCAGGCAGGGTTGGCTGGAGCAAAACTCCTCCACCCCGATGGCTCTCTCCAGCAGAGTGCCTTTCGCTTCCCCGGCCTTACGCAACTGGCCTTCGACCTCTTCCCCCTCCCCGCCCGCCTGTACGATACCCCCCTCAATGGCCGCTACCTGCGCCGGCTCTACGAGGGTGAGGCTCCCTTTCCGGTAGACCATCCCCTGGGGGCGGCGATGATGGCGCGGATGGAGACCATCGCAGACGTGGGACTGCTGGACGAGGGCTTCTGGATGTACTGTGAAGAGATTGACTGGTGCTGGCGCATGCGCAAGGTGGGCTGGCAAGCCCTTTGCGTACCCACTGCTCAGGTGGTCCATCACGCCGGCCAGTCCAGTGGTCAGGTCCGTATTCCCTCCTTTGTGAACCTCTGGACCAGCCGCGCTCGGCTCTACGCGCGCCACCACGGGCCGATCACGCACCGGCTGGCGCAGGCACTGGTCCGCGCCGGCATGCGACGGCGGATGCGCGGGGCTTCCTCAGAGATGGTCTCTGCCTGCCAGCAGGTCATCCGCGCCTGGGAGACGATTCGATGAGCGTGACTGCCATCGTCTGCGCTCGGGACGAGGAGCACAACATCCTGGACTGCCTGGAGAGCCTGGTCTGGGCGGACCGGCGGGTTGTCTTCCTCGACTCCCGCACCACCGACAGGACGGCGGAACTGGCCCGCCGGGCCGGCGCGGAGGTGATGCAGCATCCCTTCGAGCACTACGCTCAATTTCACAACGCGGCGATGGAGCGGGTGGAGGCGGAATGGATCTTCTTCGTGGACGCCGACGAGCGGGCCACGCCGGAACTGGCGGAGGAGGTGCGCTCAGTGACGGACGGGACTCACGAGGAGGTAGCATGGGCCGTGCCCCGCCACAACTACATCTTTGGCCGGCTCACGCTGGGGGCGGGCTGGTATCCCGACTACCAGTCGCGTCTGCTCCTGCGCGGTCGTGTGCGCTGGGAGCGGCCCGTGCACGAGGTGATCGTGACAGACGGGCCGGAGGGGTACTTAAAGAACCCCCTCATCCACTACAACTACGCCGACCTGGCCGACTTCATCGCCCGGCAGGAGAAGTACACCGATATAGACGCCGGTATTCTCTTTGAGGAGGGAATCCGTCCCCGCTTCTATACACCCTATTCCCAGGTGGTACGCCAATTCTGGTGGCGGTTCGTGACGCTGCAGGGGGTGCGGGACGGACTGCATGGGCTGCGGCTGAGCCTGCTGATGGCCTACTACGAGGCGGTGAAATACCGGCGGCTGGCCCGGTTATGGCGGGCGACGAATCGTTGACGGGGCAAGCCGGGTATGCTATACTATCCAGTGACTGGTATGATGCCAGGGATATGCGTCGTCCTTTGAGTGAGGAGGAGTTTGCGCAACTACCGGCGGTGGTAGCTCGCTATCCCCTTGTTGAATTATGCGTCTACGGTTATCACGGCCGGACGGTTTGGGGATTCTATACCCGCAAGCTGCCGTTCCAGGAATGGATTCTGACCATCGTGCTGGTGGTTTATGACCCGGCAGCGATGGAGATCGTTCACTGTCTGCGACCCAGGCACAAGAAGCGTTATTGTGAGCGCTGGGGAGAGCAGACACGCCTCTTTACCCACGTGAGGTGGTGAGATGTATATCTACGAGCCTGATTTTGAAGACCCATACCGCGAGTTGGAAGTCTGTATGAACTTCTACCGCGATTTGGTGGGACGTCTGCACTTTTGGGACCTGATGGAATTCGTGGCCTACCTGAGCTACCGCGGCGGGGTGGACTGGTCATTGAAGCAATTGGGGCGAGAGAGCGTGGACCAGGCGGTGCTGGCCGAGATCGAGGAACTGGACGCCAAGCTGCGCGCCAACGCCGACTACCTGGTGAACGAACTGGAACTCTACAAGCACATCTGGCGGGATGAGCCGGAGGAGTACTGGTGGTGGTATCTGGACGGCGGCAAGCCGGATGGCCCGCTGGAGGCCAGAGAGGCGGTCGGGGAAATGTGCGAACCGGTCGAAGCACCCTCGGTGACAGCGGTGGCGGAGGAGCGTGCCTCTTACGAGGCGCAATCCCACGAAGAGCAGAGTGACCGATGAACGAACCTGTTTTGGTACTCAACGGCAATTACGAGCCGATCAACGTCTGCAACACGAAACGGGCCATGGGGTTGATCCTGGCGGACAAGGCCATGGTGCTGGAGAACGGCAGGGGATTTATTCGCACCGTCTCCTGCGTCTACGAGCGTCCGTCTGTCATCCGTCTGGTCTACATGGTGCACCGGCCACGCCCTCGAGTGCGGCTGTGCAAGCGGGAGATCCTGCGCCGGGACGGGTATTGCTGCCAGTATTGCGGGCGAGAGACGGGCCAACTGACAATAGATCACGTTGTACCCCGCCACCAGGGGGACAGCATTCCTGGGAGAATCTGGTGGCGGCTTGCCCGCAATGCACCCGGCGCAAAGGAGGGCGCACGCTCGCAGAGGCGAGAATGAAGCTGCTGCGCCGGCCCTACGAGCCGCGACCTACGGCGCGGTACCTCTACGGGCGCTATGCAGCGGGCAATGGCGTATGGACCAAGTATCTGGAGGGTTGGTAGAGAATAGAGATGCGACGCGCGTGTGAGGTGCACCGCATCTTAAGAGTTGCTGGGACCGGCCTCGGACTGTGTCCCAGCTCTTTTTTCACACTTCGCGTTCGTGTCGCCCCCGGCTCGCTCTTTGACTTTTCCCCCCCTGCCAGACGATGACTTCCCCATCGTGCACCTGCACCAGATCGCCGGTGCGAATGCGCGAAATTGCCACTTGGTCCACCATCGGGATCTCGGCGATGATCGCACCCACGGCCACGACCGGGTCCGCCTCGGCGTTGACGATGGCAACTGGGGCCAAGCCATTGCGTGCCAGCCGGTAGAGCGTGTAGGAGCCGACCGTACTGCCTTTGCCTGTGGGAAAAACGAGCACACGCCCGGCCACGCATTGGCCTTCGAGCGGATGACCAGCCTCAATGACTACGCCCGTATCCGGGTCCACCCCGCCCAGGAAGCCGATGGGATCGGGCGACACCAGTGCCTCACCCTCTGCCCGGCCAGCTTTGACTACACGGCCCCGAACACGGATTGCAGGACAACAATCCACCCGCTTCCAGAAGGCGACGCCGTCCTGCTCAGTGTGCATCACCCTGCCCTCGACCTCCAGCCACTGGAGGTGCCCGATGACTTCGGAGATGGCGAGAAAGGTGTTGATGGGGTCGAGAGTGGGGAAAAGCATGCCGGCGATCTCGTGCACGGTGAGAGACTCGTCGCTCAGCGTCTCCAGCACGCGGTGGGCGCGCTCCTCGTGAAAGGCCAGCCGTTCGCGGATTAGGGCGCGGTGGTCGGTGATGGGCGGGCCGTGACCGGGCAGCGCCAGCGTGACGTCGAGTGCGGCCACGCGGCGCAGTTGCGCCATGTACTCCACCAGGCTTCGCCGTGAGCGCGGTGCGACTGAGGCTTCGATGCTGAGCTCAGCCGAAGCGCTCGCCAAAGTCTCAGCCGAACGGCGACGCGGTCGCTCGGCCTCGCCCGGCGCAGGTGGCTCGACGATTGGATTGGAGGAGATGTCGCGCAGCAGGTGGTCGCTGGATATGAGCAGCCGGCGCTGAGGCTGGTAGAGGCAGATGAGGCCACCCGCGTGGCCAGGGGTGTGGAGCACCTGCCAGTCCTCGCCGCCCAACTGGAGCACGTCGCCCTCGGCCAAGGAACGGTCGGGGGTCACGGGTTCGGTGTAGCGGCCTATGCCGCGCTGCATCCTGGCCAACTCCACCATCACGTCCACCGGTATGCCGGCCCAATGCATCACCTCGCTGTAGAAAGCCATCCGTTGCGCGTCGCTGTTGTCGGCCAGACGGGGGAGGTTCGCGGTGTGGGTCAGCACCTCCGCGCCTGAGGCGCGCACCAGCTCCGCCGCCAGCCCGCAGTGATCGGCGTGGGCATGCGTGATGGTGATGCGCTGCAAGTCGGACACGCGGTAGCCACACCCGGCCAGAGCTTTCTCCAGTTCCTCGCGGGCGGAGTCATAACGCGGGCCGGTGTCCACCAGCGTCAGCGGTTCTCCCTCGGCCAGGTAGACGTTGACAGGGCCGACGGGGAAAGGCGTGGGGATAGAGAATGTGTGCAAGTAGCAAGGAACTATGGATTGAGCCACTGGGTCAGGATGCAAGATGTTGGTTACTGAATGCTGGTCAGGGGGCGCTCTTGATGAGAGCAGTCCAAGTTCCCTTCTGCACGATCTCGTCCCGCTGGTTGAGGACCGCTACGCTGAGGGTGAGGAGACCGCCGCCCAGACGAGGCATCTCCTTCTTCTCGCTGACCTCGAAGCGCACGTGGATCGTGTCGCCGATCTTGATGGGGCTGCGGAACTTCCACTCCAATCCGCGGAAAGCAAGAGCAGTCCCTTCGATGAAGCCCAGCCGCGAAGCCAGGCCGCTGGCGATGGAGAGCCCCAGGAAGCCGTGAGCGATGCGTTCGCCGAAAGTGGTCCCCTTGGCAAACTCGGCGTCGGTGTGAAGTTGGTTGTAGTCGCCCGAGAGCCCGGCGAAGAGCACCACGTCGGTCTCGGTGACAGTGCGGGCCACACTCTCTACGGCGTCGCCGAGCTCGAACTCCTCGAAGTAGCGCCCACGAGGGCGAGTTAAGTCGGTCATTGACAACTCCTCGGTGATATTTGATTCGTGGCTGGATTGTAACACTTTTGGGTCGAAGATGCAATTTCTCGGCTGACGCAGGGTGGGGTATAATTGAAAACTTAGATATGCCGCCGATACGCCTGTGGTGCAGGATCAGGACATCCTGGCCTCCAAAGACATCGTGGCGGTGGAGCGGGCGGCGCTCGACCTGATTAACAACGGGGTGCCGCTGCCGCAGTCGCTGGTGGAGGATCGGGGAGGGTGAAGGCCGGGCAGCGTGTGCTGGCCGAGGTACTGGGCGTGGACGGGCAGTTGTACGTGGATGCGGCGGCGCAGATCGGGATGGGCAGCCAGGAATACGAGTTGGTCGAAGTATGAGACTGTTGAGGAAAGTTTGCAAAGGGCTGGGTATCCTGTGGAGCCGGCTCACCCGGCAGGGACTGCGCGTGACAGCGCTGTGGGCGGCGGACCATGGTGTGCGTATCGTCACCGGTGCACCCATCCGCAGCGTGAGCCAAATCACGCCGCAATTGCACGTGGGCGGGCAGTACCGGCGGCGCGGTTGGCCTCGGCTGGCAGCGCGTGGCATCACAGCGGTGGTCAATCTGCGGGTGGAATTCGACGACAACGAGGCCGGCATCGCACCACCCCGCTACCTGCACCTGCCGACGGCTGACGACGAGCCCCCAATGCTGGAGCAGTTGCGCGACGGGGCCACTTTTATCACAGAGGAGATCGCGCGGGGAGGCGGGGTCTACGTTCACTGCGGAGCCGGGGTCGGTCGAGCGGTGACGATGGTCGCTGCCTATATGGTGAGCACCGGCCTGACGCCTGACGAGGCCTGGGCGCGCATCCGGGAGGTGCGCCCCTTCATCCGTCCCAAGCCGGCGCAGGTTGTCCAGATCGAGCGCTTCGCAGAGACCCTTCGGGTTTGAGAAATCCGAGGGGTATCTTGCCAGGGCGACCACAAGGGTTTGCCCCTACATTTTAAGAAGGTACCCCGAAGGGTCTGGACAACCTGTTTGAAGTGCCTTCATTGGTTCTCCCTTGACCGTTCGGACTATCTGACTGTATGACTACGCGGTTCCCAGCAATTCCACCGCCAGCCGTGCGTATACCTCAGCGGCGGCGTAGACGTCGGCCAATCGCACGCTTTCGTCGGCGGTGTGGGCATGGCGGGGATCGCCCGGACCGAAGCCCACGGTGGGGATGCCGGCCGCGCCCGCCGTGTAGACCCCCTCGGTCGAGAAGTCCCAGCGGGTCACCTGAGGGCGACGCTTCAATTGCGCCCGCACCGCACGCACGGCGCTCGTCACCAGAGGATGATCCTCCGCTATCACCCAGGCCGGGTAGAACTCACGGGCGCAGCAGGCGTAGCCGGTATAACTGGTGGCTTGGTACTTCGTTACCTCCACCTCCGCCTGCACCCCCTCGCGGGCGATGACCCGCCGTACCTCGGCCAGCGCCATCACCTCATTCTCCCCCAGGGTCAATCGCCGGTCAATGGTCAACTCGCAGCGATCGGGCACAGCGTTGCGGCTGCCGGCGCTGGACGTGATGTCGGTCACCGCCAGGGTGCCGGGGCCGAGGAAGTCATCGTCCCCCAACTGGCCGGCCAGCAGCTCCAGGCCGAATACCAGTCGCGCGGCGGTATAAATGGCGTTGTCGCCCAGATGGGGACTGGCGGCGTGGGCCGAGCGCCCGTGGGCGACGACCCGCATCTCCAACCGTCCCCGCTGCCCACGACTGACGTCCAGACCGCTCGGCTCGCCCAGCACCACCCAGTCCGGGCGTATTTCGTACTCCTCGATCAACACCTGTGATCCTAATCCCTCGCACGCTTCCTCTTGCACCACGCAGGCTACGACGACGTCCCCTTTCAGCGCGACGCCTACATCGCCCAGAAGTTTTGCCCCGTAGATCATCGCTGCCAGCCCACCCTTCATGTCACAAGCTCCCACGCCGTAGAGCGCGCCGTCCTCGACCTCAGCTCCGAAGGGTGCGCGGCTCCAGGCTTCAGGGTCGCTGACCCGCACCGTGTCCATGTGGCCGTTGAGCATAAGCACCGGGCCGTGGCCTGGCCCGGTCCAGCCGACTACGTTCCCGATGTGGTCAACACACACGTCGCGGAAACCCAGCCGCTTCATCTCCGCGACGATGCGTTCCGCCACTGCACCCTCCTGGGTCGAGGGACTAGGCGTCTGTACCAGGTCGCGTAGGAAAGTTAACAGATCGGTCTGGTCTTGAGGACTTAGTCTGAACGTGATCATTGCTGCTTTCGTGCTTGGGGGCTCATTCTTATGGGGGGAATTGTAGGCTGAAACGTCCTATTCGTCAAGGTGTTCACTGAGTGTCCGGGGCCTTGCCTTTTGGAGCCAATCTGGATACAATGGCAGGCAGAAGGAGATGTGGTGATGGCAGGAGAGACTATCCTGGTCGTAGACGACGAGGCCAATATCGTCGAACTGGCGGCACTCTACCTGGAGCAGGAGGAATTCCGCGTGCAATCGGCCAGCGACGGAGCCACAGCGCTGGAGATGGTTGCCCGTCAGCCCCCGGCGCTGATGGTACTCGACCTGATGCTGCCCGAAGTGGACGGTTGGGAAGTCTGTCGCCGCGTGCGTGCGGGCACTGCTGCACCTGATCTGCCCATCATCATGCTGACCGCCCGGGACGACGATGTGGACAAGATCGTGGGGCTGGAGCTGGGGGCCGACGACTACGTGACCAAGCCCTTCAACCCCCGCGAACTGGTCGCCCGCGTCAAGGCCATCCTGCGCCGCGCCCAGCGTGCCGCTCGCACCGAGGCGCCCGTCCACGTGGGCGACGTCACCGTAGACCCGGCCCGCCACGAAGTCACGATCTCCGGGCAGCCGGTGGAATTGCGCCCCAAGGAGTTCGACCTGCTGCTGGCGCTGGCCGAGCACCGGGGCATCGTCCTCAGCCGCGAGCAACTGCTCAACCTGGTCTGGGGCTACGACTTTTACGGCGAGACGCGCACGGTAGACGTCCACATCGCCCAACTGCGCAAGAAGCTGGCCGGCTCCAACGTCGAGATTGAGACGGTGCTGGGGGTGGGGTATAAGCTCGTGGGTTCGTGATTCGTAGATTCGTGGTGGGGCTGGGGCTGCTGCTGTTCGTGTGGGCGAGCCCCATGTGGGCTGGTGCGGCGTTCCTGCGGCTGGAGGCGGAGTGTACCGCGCGGGAATGCGAACCCGATGACGGTTCACCGCAACAGACGGTGATCGAGTAGATTGAGGCGGCGCTATGGCAAACATAGGACAGGAGGCGTCCCATGATCCAAGACTTTGATCTCCCCATGGAGAAAATCAAGATACTGTGTCGGCGGTACCGGGTGCGCAAACTCACCCTTGGGCTTCATAACCTTGGCCCGGATGCAGAGAGAACTCCCCGCCATCCTTCACCGCCCGGTGGATTTGGTGCCCAAAGGGGGCCTGAAGCCAAGGATCCGTCAGGCCGTGCTTTCCAGTTCGGAGGTGCTCTATGCGGCGTGAAGAACTCTACCTGGCCGATATCGTTGAAGCGACGCATGCCATTTTTGATGTGGAATGGCCCATCGTCCGGGTGACGGCAACTCAAGACGCTCCAGAACTGAGGCACAAGGTCGCTGACATCCTCGCCCAGGAATACCCTAACTGCGAGATGGAGTGACAAGCGCGTGTTTCGTTCTCTAAACTCCCGTCTGCTGCTCTCCTACGTCGTCGTCATCCTCGTCTGCCTGGTCCTGGTGGGGCTGGGGCTGCTGCTGTTCGTGCGGGCGAGCCCCCTGTGGACCGGTGCGGCGTTCCTGCGGCTGGAGGCAGCGGCGCGGGCAACGATGCCCGCCCTCCAGCGGGCAGGCCCGTCTGAGCACCTTCCAGATTTGCTGGCGCAGGCGGCTGAGGAGCAGGAAGTGCGCATCCTGTTGCTGGACGGTGCGGGGACGATCGTCTTCGATAGCGAGGGGGCCTGGGAGGGTGAGCGGCTGGAGCAGACGACCGGCACGCCAGTCGTGCGGGGCCATGTCCGGGGCACCTTCACTGCTCCCATCGGCGGCCACTGGGCCTTCGTCGCTCAGGCGCTGTCCACGCCAGGTGGGAAGCGTCAGGCAGTGCTCTTCGTCTCCCCACAATCCCGGCTGTTAATGCTGGCCTGGTTCGTGGAGAATCTCCTACCGCCGCTGTTGGAGGCCGGGGCGGTGGCACTGGTGCTCTCTGTCCTGCTGGCGCTTCTGGTCAGCCGCTCGGTCGCTGCGCCGCTGCGACGGGTGGCAGGGGCAGCGGAGGGACTCGCCCGGGGCGAGACCGGCACGCGAGCGCCGGTCTCCGGCCCAGCCGAGGTGCAAGCGCTGGCCCGCTCCTTCAACACGATGGCCGACCAGGTCGAGGTTGCTCAGCAATCGCAGCGGGACTTCGTGGCCAACGTCTCCCACGAACTCAAAACACCCCTCACATCCATCCAGGGCTTCTCCCAGGCACTGCTCGACGGCACGGCTTCTACACCCGAGGCGACAGCCCGCGCCGCTCGCGTCATTCACGAGGAGGCGGAGCGCATGCGCCGTATGGTGGACGAGTTGCTTGTCCTGGCCCGCTTTGACGCCGGGCAGATGGTGATGGCGCGCGACTTGGTGGAACTCGGCCCGCTGCTGCAAGGGTGCGTCGAGAAACTGGCACCCCAGGCACAGGCAGTGGGGGTGGCTCTGGAGTTGGACGTTTCCGAGAAGCTGTTCGTCACCGGCGATGCCGACCGGCTGGCACAGGTCTTCTCCAACCTGCTGAACAACGGTGTCGCGCACACGCCCAGCGGGGGTGAGGTGGCTGTCGCAGCGGGCCGTGTAGGCGAAGAACATGCCATCGAAGTGGTGATCACCGACACGGGCGAGGGTATCCCGGCCGAGGCGCTTCCCCGCATCTTCGAGCGTTTCTACCAGGTGGATAAATCCCGCCAGCGCAGTCGAGGGGTCTATCCCGAGCGCAGCCGAGGGGTCTATCCCGAGCGCAGCCGAGGGGCCGGACTGGGGCTGGCGATCACGAAGGAGATCGTCGAGGCCCATGGCGGCACCATCACCGCCGAGAGTGTGGTGGGGCTGGGCAGCAAGTTCACCGTGCGGCTACCGGCGCGTAGCAGGTGGGAGGAAGAGCGTGTATGAAATCGTATCACGTCTCTTCCACCAGTTGCCTGACGACCCCTACCGCCTCATTTGCATTCTCGGCGTAGGCATCCGCGCCGATGGTTTGCGCCCAGTCGGGGCTGGCGGGTGCGCCGCCGATGATGACTTTGACCTGCTCGCGCAGGCCGGCTTCCCTCAGCGCTTCGATGACCGCCTTCTGGTTGCGCATCGTCGTCGTCAGCAGCGCCGAGAGGCCGACGACGTTGGCGCCGACCTCCTGCACTCGCTTGACGAACTGGATGGCTGGCACGTCCACTCCCAGGTCGTGCACCTGGAAGCCCGCTGCGCTGAGCATCGTCGCCACCAGGCTCTTGCCGATCTCGTGAATGTCCCCTTCGACGGTGCCGATGACGACGGTGCCCAACACCTGGCGCTTCTCCTGCCGCGCCATCAACGCTGGCTCAAGAACCTCCATCGCGCCCTTCATCGCCTCGGCGGCCATCATCAGGTCGGGGATGAAGTACTCGCCACTCTCGTACCGGTCTCCGACGATCTGCATGCCGGGGTTGAGTGCTTTCTCGATAGCACTCAGCGGCGCGACGCCTGACTCCAGCGCCCGCGCCGCCCATTCCCGTGCCTGGTCAGGCTCGCCGCCGACGACGCTTTCTTGCAGTTGTTTCAGGAATTCGCTCATTTTCGGCTCCTCGTTCCTGGATGCTGGCTACTCGCGGTCGGGGAGGCGGTCCATTCCGGCGGCCTGGGCTGCCCGCAGTGTGATGGCCTCCAGCTCGCGCACGACCTCAGCGGGGATTTCTCTAGGCTCGTAGGCGACGATAATCTCTTTGACGCGCTGGTGGGCGCGTTCGGTCACGTCCAGGCTGCCCTTCGCCTCCCAGTTGTGACGGAAGTCGCGGTCCACCACCGGGCTGGGGATGAACAGCTCCTCCCGGAACCAGCGGCGCGTGTGGGGTGTGGTCAGGAAGTTGCCCGCGTGTCCCACCTGGCGGATGATCTCCAGCGCCAACGGCGTCTCCCGCTCGACCATTCCGACCACCAGTCGCTTCGCCATCCCCACGATCTCGGCGTCAATCACCAGTTTCTCCAGGCTGAAGCAGCTCTCGAAGTCGAGCATGCCGGGGCCGGAGTGCCTGTTGATGCCCGGCAGCGCCCCCAGCACCGCGCCGATGCCCGATTCGAACCCGCACTGACCGTCCACCACTTTGGAGTCGGACATTCCCAGGTAGGCGTGGGTGGGCAGGCCGAGGTACTTGCCCACCTCGGCGTAGGTGCAGTCAATCATCATCGTCTCGATGGCGCCCATCGGGGTGGTGCCCGTGCGCATGTCGAAGGCCGCCGGCGAGCCGCCCCAGACGATGGGCGCGCCGGGGTTGGTCAGTTGATGGATAGTGACGCCGCTCAGGTTCTCGGCGGCGTGCTGGACGACTGCGCCCAGGAGAGTCGCCGGTCCCGTGGCTCCCGCCAGCGGCATGCTCACCAGCTGCGCTGGCACCCGGTACTGCGCACAGTCGATCAGGTTCTCGCAGGTGATCTCGGACCACAGCAGCGGCGGGGAGGGGCAGACGTCGAAGACGGCGGTGGGCTTCTCTGCCAGCGCTTCCTCGTTGCCGGCCACCGCCACCAGCAGGTCCTTCATCACCCCCCAGGTCTCGACGGCGAACGCGCCGGTGACGACCGGCTTGCCGGTGTAGAGGAGAATGAGGTAGAGCCGGTAGAGGTCAGCGATCTCCTGCGGGACGTCCGCGCAGACGAGAGAGGTGGCCACTCCGTCCAGCGCGTCTAGCCCATCGGCCAGCTTGACGAAGCGCACGCAGTCGGCGGTGACGGGGGGGCGGGAGCGCTTCGCGCCGTGGTCGAGGATTTCGATGGCGGCCGACCCGGGGTCGAAGTGCACGTCATCATCACCATAGTGCACCACCGGCTGGCCGTTGGTGTCGTAGAGGTAAAACGACGAAGGAGCTGTCTCGACCGCTTGGCGCGCCAGGTCGGCCGGGATGTGCGCCATCTGCGTCTCAAAGTCCACTTCCGCGTCATGCCCGGCCAGGAGCTGTAGCGCGCGGTCGGAATGGACGCGCACACCGGGGTCGCTCAACAGGTCGTAGGCCTCGGCGACGACGCGCTCGATGGTCTCGTGCGGCAGGAAACTTAGGTGAGGTCTCATGGTCACCTCCTTCATTTGGTAGACTGGAGTGTTGGAAAGGTTTAGGGTAAAGTATAATCGGGAACGCCGCAAATGACAAGTTCTGGTGATTACCCACATCTTACCGCAAAGCACGCAAAGAGCGCAAAGGGAATCAAAAAAAGGTTTCTTTGCGGCCTTCGCGCTCTTTGCGGTTCAGAGAAAACGCTGTCATTGCCCTGTGTTCTGACATGTGGGCAATCACCAAACAAGTTCCGCGGCGCAGCCTATCTTCGGATGCTGCTGACGCTTGACAAACTAGTTTCTTGATAGCATAATCGGTTTCACTGCCCAAAGCCTCCAGGAGGTGATTTGTGATGTCGCAAGTGCATATTTCGGCCCATCCGCTGGTGCAGCATAAAATGACCTTGCTGCGCGACCAGCGCACAGATCCCAAGAAGTTTCGCGAACTGCTGCGAGAGATCGCCATACTCATCGCCTACGAAGCAACAGCCGATCTGACGACAGATGAAGTGACAGTGATGACACCGTTGGGACGGGCCGGAGGCTCCCGACTGCAAGAGCGTGTAGGTCTCGTCCCCATCCTGCGCGCCGGCCTGGGGATGGTGGAGGGAATCTGGAATATGATGCCCAACGCCGAGGTGTGGCACATCGGCCTCTTGCGCGACGAGCGGACGCTGGAGCCGGCGGAGTACTACAGCCGCCTTCCGGTCAGCCCGACGGTGGACGTTTGCCTGGTCCTCGATCCGATGCTCGCCACAGGCGGATCGGCGGTGGCAGCGGTGGACATTCTCAGGCGCTGGGGGGCCAAACGTATCAAATTCGTGGGCGTCATCGCGGCCGCTGAGGGTGTGCGACGCCTGACGACAGCTCATCCCGACGTGCCACTGTATCTCGCTGCCGTGGACGAGTGGCTGAACGAAGCGGGCTTGATCGTGCCGGGTTTGGGAAACGCGGGGGACCGGCTGTTTGGCACGGGATAAGTCAGCGGATGAGAAACGGATAAACGGATGGGTCAGCGGATGGGGAGGATTCAAGGAGGGTTTTGATGGGGCTGGTGAAAGACGCGCCGCACAGTGATTTGACTTACAAGATCATTGGCTTAGTACAGCAAGGCATAGATTCGTTCCGAGTTCCCCGTTCGCCACGCCGCTGAACCGCTCGGCTGAGCTCGCGACGAAGCCTCCGGGCTGAAAGAGCAAAGCCCTACGGGCTAGAGCGGCCCTGATTCAGCCCCGAAGGGGCTTCGTTCTTTCAGCGCGGGGTCTTCAGCCCCGCGCTGGCACCGGACAAATTGGGAACGAACTTGCGGAAGGCTGTACTTAGCTTAGCTATGGCAGTGCATAAAGTACATTCCCATCCTCTATGAATGACGGCATTGCACAGGTTATTGGTTACTTTGCCGGAACCGACTGTGAAGTGGCCTCGTTGATCAACTTTGGCCGACGGCGCCTGGAGTGGAAACGTCTCTTTCCACCCAGGAAGATTCGCGAGCACCGACGCAAGAAATGGGGCAAGCAACTCGCATAATCCACTAATCCATCCGTTTATCCGTTGATGATCCGTTGACACACTTGCTGCAGTATCTTCTAGTCTTTGGTATCTCTGCTGGCCTAGCCCTCGTCCTCACCCCTCTGGCCGGCCGCCTGGGGCGGCGGCTGGGCATCGTAGACCGGCCCGGCGGACGGCGGGGTCACAAGGGGACGGTGCCCCGGCTGGGTGGCGTGGGGCTATTCGTTCCATTCGTCATTGTCATTGGGCTTGTGGCGTGGCGGGGAACGCTCACCGCCGGCTACAGCGCCGATGATTTTACCAGGCTGAACGGTCTACTGATCGGCGGCCTGGGCGCTTTTCTCTTTGGGCTGCTCGACGACAAGCTCGATCTGCCTCCCAAACCTCAGCTCGCGGTCCAATTTCTGCTCTCGCTGGTCGCCCTCGCCACGCTGCTGTGGCTCGAACGTTTCACCCTGCCCTTCCTCGGCTACGTGGAATTGGAGGCCTACCCCTGGGGCGCTTGGGTCTACGTCCCGTTGACGATCCTCTGGGTGATGGGGATGATGAACACGGTCAACTGGCTGGACGGGCTGGACGGGCTGGCCGGTGGGGTGGGAGCGATTCTTTGCCTGGTGCTGGCGATCCACATGCACCGCGTCGGACAACCCGGCGTGGCGTTGCTGCCGTTGGCGCTCCTGGGCGCGCTGCTGGGCTTTCTGCCCTACAACGTCGCGCCAGCGCGGGTCTTTCTGGGAAGCGGTGGGGCTTTCTTTCTGGGCTACGCTTTGGGGGGACTGGGCCTCATCGCCGGCGGGCGGGTGGCGACCGTGATGCTGGTGATGGGCCTGCCCATCATGGACGTGGCCTGGCAGATTCTCAACCGCGTGTGTCACCACCGTTCCCCTACCCAGGCCGACCGGGGCCACCTCCACTTTCGCCTGCTCGACCTGGGGCTTTCGGAGCGGGTCATCGTGCTCCTCTACTGGGGTTTCTGTACCCTGTTCGGCCTACTGGCGCTGGTCGTCTCCTCCCGCCTCTACAAGCTGCTGGCACTGGCGACCATCGGGGTAGTGGTCGTCGCCGTGCTGGCCTGGCTTTCGCGCTCCGAGCGTTCGCGCTAAGACCCTGAAGGTCCTGGAAACCTTTCAGACGTCACCTCGTAAAGGCGATGCTCGCGTATGTAAGCCTCGACCGCTGGCGGGACCAGGTAGCGCAGCGGCAATCCCGTGCGGGCGCGCCGCCGCAGGTCAGAGGCTGCGATGTCCAGGCACGGAACGTCGAGCCAGACCAGCCGCTCATGCAGACCTGGTATGGCCTGCTCCAGCATCTCCAGGTCAGGCTCATAGCCAGCGCGCTCCATCACCGCCAGGCGAGCCTGCCGCACGATGCCGGCCGGGTCGCGCCAGGCGAGGAACTCGGCCAAGCTGTCCCCACCCATCAGGAAGAACAACCCCGCTTTCGGGTACTCTTGCCGCAGCAGGGCCAGCATCTCAACCGTGTAGTGCGGGCCGGACCGGTCCAGGTCCACGCGGGAAAGGGCAAAGGCAGGGTTATCGGCGATGGCCGCCTCGACCATCGCCACGCGGCGGTGGGCCGGCGTGGTCGGCCGGCCGGGCTTGAGAGGCTGCTTCCCGGCCGGGACGAAGAGGACGCGGTCGAGCCTCAGTTGCACGCGGGCGTTCTCGGCCAGCGCCAGGTGGCCGTAGTGCGGCGGGTCAAAGGTGCCGCCCATGATGCCCAATTTCGGGATTCGGGATTCGGGATTCGTCACTCTCTCCATACCAACTCTGTCCCATCGATATGCACCGCTTCATCCCGACAGCGGCTTCACCACGTACAGCCAGGTGCGGATGCCAAAGAGCCACCCAGTCAACCACTCCTCGCTCCGTTTCTCCAGCCGGAAGCCGGAACGCTCGTAGAGATGTCGGGCAGGGTTGGAAGCCGCCACGTGCAGAGATAAACTCCGCCTGCCACGCGCACGCGCCCACTCCTCGGCGCTCTCTAGAAGTCTCCACCCGATGCCCCGTCTGCGAAAACCGGCTGCCACGGCGATGTTACTGATGTAGGCTGTGGTTCCAACAACCGTCTCCTCGTGCAGTAACACCAGCCCGACAGTGGCCCTCAAAGTGTAGACCGGGCCGACTTCACGCAGCATAATCTGGAGTTGCCCCCAGAGGTCGCTCAACCGCTCGCGCCGCGCCGTCAGTTCGAGCAGGCCGACGACCTGCCCACCCATCTCGGCCACGAACAGCGCACACAGTCCTCGTTCGAGCATCAGCCGCTCTATCTGCGCCACGACGCGAGGAGCACGGTCAACCCGGCGTCCAAAAATGGCACCAAACTTGCGGATGAAACCCTCGACCAGGATCTCACCCACACGGGGCATGTCTTCGACCCTGGCCGGGCGCACCACAACCTCCGATTTGGGCTTTAGGCTTTGGGCTTCGGGCTTTGTTATTCCCCCCACACCAACTCCGTCTCGCCAATGCGGACGGTGTCCCCTGGCTGCACGCCAGCCTCCTCCAGCGCCGTCGCGATTCCCATGCGATCCAGCGCCCGCTGGAAACGGCGCACCGCTTCCTCCAGATTCCAGACCGTCATCGCCGCCAGCCTTTCCACCCGCACGCCGCGCACCCGCCACCCATCGTCCTCCCGCTCGATGGTGAACACTTCCTCATCCTCGCCAGGTCGCAAGACGGGCAACTCGCGGAGCGAAACTTCCTCCGGCTGTTCGGCCAACATCTGCGCCGCGCGGTAGAGCAGCTCTCGCGTGCCCTCCCGCGCCAGCGCGGAGATCGCCAGCGCCGGATAGCCCTGCACCTCAAGTGCCGCTTTGACCTCTGGCCAACGTTCCCGCACCTGTGGCAGGTCCATCTTGTTGAGCACCGCCAGTTGGGGCTTCTGCGCCAGGCCGTGGCCGAAGGCGGCCAGCTCGCGATTGATGGCGGCGAAATCCGCCAGTAGGTCGGCGGAGAGACCGTCGAGGAGATGGATCAACACGCGGGTGCGCTCGATGTGGCGCAGGAACTCGTGCCCCAGCCCCTTGCCCTCCGACGCCCCCTCGATCAGGCCAGGGATGTCTGCCAGGACGAACTCCGTCTGGTCATCGAGCACGACGACGCCGAGGTTGGGCTGGAGGGTGGTGAAGGGATAGGGCGCGATTTTGGGGCGCGCGGCGGTGACCGCCGCCAGCAGCGTGGATTTGCCCGCGTTGGGCATTCCCACTACGCCCACGTCGGCCAGTAGCTTCAATTCCAGCCGCAGCCAGCGCTCCTCTCCGGGCGCGCCGTGCTCGGCCATGCGGGGGGCCTGGTTGGTGGGAGTGGCAAAGTGGGCGTTTCCTCTCCCTCCGCGCCCGCCCCGCGCCGCGACCAACTCCTGGCCCGGCTCGGTCAGGTCGCCCAGCAGGTCGCTGGTGTCAGCGTCGTAGACGACGGTGCCGGGCGGCACCGGGACGCGCAGGTCCGCACCGGACGCGCCGTGCTGGTTCTTGCCCCGCCCGTGCTCGCCGCGTGCGGCCCGGAAGTGACGCTTCTTGCTGAAGCGATAGAGCGTGTTGAGGTGGGGGTCCACGTAGAGCAGGATATCGCCCCCCTTACCACCGTCGCCGCCCGCTGGCCCGCCGAAAGGGACGTACTTCTCGCGCCGGAAGGCGACGCATCCATCGCCTCCATCGCCCCCCTTGACGTAGATCTTGGCCTCGTCGTAGAACATCGCGGGAGAAGGATACCGCAAATAGGGAGGATGTCAAGAGGGGAGCGCGGAAGCAGGCGAGGAATGGGTGAATGATAAGAGTGGGGCGGCGGGCGCTTGAGTTTGTGCAAGCGCCGTCTGCCCTCGACGCAGCTTAGTTACAGGACTTACGCAGTTGAGGGCCAAACCGCTGGCTGAGCGTTGCCCTGAGCCGGCCGAAGGGTAGGCCGCAGGCCGTATCGAAGCCCGGTTTGGCGCGGTTCTTGGTCTCGATACGGCCCTGGGTCTCGATACGCTTCGCTACTCGACCTGAAGGGCCTACTCGACCAGCGAACCGCGTAACTCCTGTTAGTTACCCTCTTTGCGTTCCTGCTTTTTCCTCAGCAATCGCCCGGCCAGTGTCTCGCCCTCGGCGGCGGCCTCCTCCCCGGCCCTCCCCCGCGAGACGGGAGAGGGAGTTGCGGGCGGAGGCGGTGTCACCTCCAGGGTTACGTCCGCCACCGGCCGGCGCTCCTCGGCGCGGGACTTGGCCCGGAAGAGACGGCCCACCGGCGAGGGAACCCCCTCCCCCCGCCCTCTCCCGCGAGCAGGGGAAGGGGCTTTCTGTAGCCACTCACGTACCCCATCCCACGCCCGCTCCAGGTCGCGCCGGCCCAGCGCCAACCGCCGCACCCCCACGTCGAAGGGCAGGAGCAGCGCCGCCAGCCCCAGCAAATAGGGCCACAGATCGCGGGCGGTGCCCTTCCCCCGCAGTGTGTGGGCGAAGGACTCGGCGGGCTCCTCCAACACTCCCCCACCCCCCAGTTCGGCCAGCCGCGCCAGGTATGCCGGATCGCCCTCCAGCGCCGCATACTCGGGTGAGTAGCCCAGCACCCAGCCGGTGGTGAGGGCCAGCCCCCCTTCGCCCCCCCCTTCCTCCCCCCCCGCAAGCGGAGGGGGCACGGGAGGGGCAGTCAGCCGCATCAGGTAGGCCCCCTCCGTCTGGGGCGTGAACGTTCCCTCGTAGCGACCCGGCGCGGTTTGCGCCAGCTCCACCAGCAGCGGCTCGCCATCCGGCCCCACCACGCTCACGCTCGCGTCCAGCCCGTTGACGAAGGCCCCGCCCTCGTCCACCGCGTCCACCGTGACGTGGGCTTCCTCCCCTTCCAGCACGACCGATGTCTCCACTGGCACGTCGCTCCGCTCGACAATAGTCCAGCGCACCGCCTGGGCCCAGAAGCGGGAGAAGTCCTCCCACGTCACCCACGCTCGTGCCCAGCGGGCCGTCGCGTCGGAGGTCCAGGCCACGGCGCGGCCCAGCCCGTATTGCCAGGCCGCCAGCAGCGGGTCGTCCTGATGGGTGGAGAGGACCACGCGCCCGGCCGGCTTGGCCGTCGTGGCGACGTAGCCCGCCAGTTGCGGCACCGCCTCGATGCCGGTCAGGATCGGGCTGGCGGACGTCTGCCGGGGATAGAACGGCTCCTCGACGATGTAGGAGCGCATCGCCAGTTGCGTCTCCTCGGCGAAGATGACCGGCAGGTTGGCGGCCCGGTCGGTAAAGTGGTAGCGCCCGTTGCCCAGGCCGGCGATCTCCTCCAGGAAGCGCAAATCCTCCCCGGCCCCGATGGCGACGGTGCTGAGGGTGATATTCTGGCCCACCATCTCCTCGACCATCTCCCGCACCCCCTGCTGGTGCTCGGAGTCGGAGCCGTCGGCCAGGAGGATGATGTGGCGTACGGCGCGGTCGGAATCGGACAGGTAGCGCAGCGCCTCTTGCAAGCTCTCTCGCACGTAGATGCCGCCGCCTCCGGCCTGCAAGCGGATCACCTGTTCGATCACCTCATCCCGCCGGCTGCCGGGCAGGGGGCCGATGACGTCGGCGGGGCGGTCGTCGAAGGCGATGACGGTGATCTCGTCCAGGTCGTTGATCAGTTCGGCGACGCGGGCGGCCGCCTCCCCGGCCAGCCGTATCTTTTGTACCCCGCTCTCCTGCACGCTCATGCTGCCCGATTTATCTATCACGACGACGATGGACATGGGCGGGAAGCGCTCCGGGTCCTGAATGGTCATCTCGACCGGGAGGGTCTCCTCCAACGGCGTGTCATACCAACCCCCTACTCCGTAGGCGTGCGGCCCACCGACGGCGACCAGCCCGCCGCCCAGGTCGCGGACGTAGGATTGGAGCGCACTCATCGCGCGGGAGGAGAGGGATTGGGCGGGCGTATCCACCAGCACGACCGTCCCGTACTCGGCCAGGGAGGCCGGGTCGGAGGGGATCGCGCCGGGGGTGTGCTCCTCCACGGTCAGGCCGGCGGATTGGAGTGCGGCTACCAGATGCCCCCCCTCTGTCCCCCCCGCAGATGGGGGGGAAGTCACAACGAGGATGCGCGGCGGCCCCTCGACCAGCGTAAAGGCGGAGAGTCCGTTGTTCTGCGGGTAGGTATCGGCAGCGGGGGTGAGGTAGGCGCGGAAGGAGGTGAATCCCGGTTCGCCCGCCGTGAGCGGGACGGCGAAGGTGTTGGCACCGGGGTTCAGGTGTACCCGCTCCCGGGCCACGACCTTTTCCCCGGCCAGGACGGTCAGCACGGCCTCGGTATCGCGTGTGGCGCGGGCGGTGACGGAGAGGCTGAACTCTTCTCCCTGGTGCAGCCGGTCGGGGGCGGTGAGGTCGGAAAGCCACGCCTCCCCTCCAGCGAGTTGGGAGGACAACGGCACGACGTCCACCTGGATACCTTGCGCGTGGGCCAATTGCACCGCCTGCTCCGCCTGGCCCAGCGTGGGGAGACCGTCGGAGAGGATAACCATGCGCCGGGCGGAGCCTTCGGGGAAGAGTGCCATCCCCAGCCGAATCGCGCTCTCCAGGTCGGTCTGGTTGGTGCGGGGGATGGAGGCGATCTCGGCAACGGATGTCCCATTTTCCAGAGCGGATGCCATCGGCCGCTCGACCAGCGCGTCGTCCCCAAAGAGCACCAGGGCGGCTCGGTCATCCGGCCCCATCCCCGCCAGCGCGTCCGCGACAAAGGACAACGCTCGTTCCCGCTCCGGTTCGGATACGCTGTCGGAGACATCTACCAGAAAGACGACGGCCAGTTCGTCGCTGCCGTGGACGGACTGCATCCCGGCCAGGCTAAGGAGGATGAGGAGCGCGATCAGGCAGCGCAGGACGAGCGCGACCCAGGCCCGCCCGCGTCCGTAGCGGGTCACCGGTCGGCCCAGGTAGGCGAAGTAGGGTAAGAATATTAGCAGTAGCAGGAATAACGGTTGGGTGAAAGCCATTTGCCTCCCGGTGAAAAGAAGCTATAATCTATCTTGAGCACCATCGTTAAAAAACGCTATGGATATCGCACGGGTCAAAGCACTTGTCCGGCAGAGGCGATACAAGACTTCCCACCACGCCGAAGTCGAACGAGAAGCTGAAGCGATCACGATTGATGATATCAAGACAGCTATTCTCAATGGAGAGTTGCTGGAAGATTATCCCGATGACCCCCGTGATCCCAGTTGCTTGACATTGGGTACAGCAGAAGACGGACGGGCATTGCATATTGTCCTGACGATACTGGCACAGGTTGAAGAAGTATTGATTATCACTGTTTATGTTCCCACCCAACCCAAGTGGCTGAATCCACGCACGCGAGCAGCAAGGGAATCAACCGATGAGTGAACAAAGCTTCGACTGTCACTTTTGCGGCGGCAAGGTAGTGACCAGACAAGTCAATGTTATGCGCCATTGGAAAGGCCGTTATATTTTGCTCAAGAACGTTCCCGCTTATGTCTGCACTCAGTGTGGCGAGAAATATTATGACGCCGCTGTTGCCGAGACGATGGATCGAATTATGCGGTCGAGCGAGGACCAGCTGCAAACCAAGCACGAAATTCGCGTCCCCGTCGTCGAAATGCCCCTTTCCTACGCCATCCCGCAACCGGCCGGCCTGGCCGTGCGTGACAAACCGTCGGGTAAGCGTTCAGGGGGTAGTCA
>JBHIET010000034.1:0-33850 GCA_046760785.1 Anaerolineae bacterium
CAGCTATGATCTGTACAATCACTGTTACGATTTCCAGGGGTGCGAAAAACAGGCTGAGTAGGCCGCAGGCCGTATCGAAGAACGCGGTTTTGCAACAGTGCGCCGCTTGAGCCGCACCTCCTTCGACAAGCTCAGGACAGGCTTCGATATGCTCCGCTACTCAGGGTGCTTAGTAGCTATTTTCGGAGCAGGCAGACCAATCGTCCCAAGCTACCTGCGCCACGATCTGTACAGCCACAGATGATGGAGTGGCCGAAACGAGATGGTCTCCTCACCGGTCACCCGCCCAGCCAGTTGATCGCCCGCCACAGGGAGGCTCAACTTCACCGTCGCCTCGGCGGGCCGCGTCTTGTAGTTGACCCCTGGCAGAGAGAGCTTGCCCCGGAGGATAAAGATGGGTTGCGGCCACGATCGGCCTGGCTTCGGCCAGATGATGACTGCTTTGGTGATCTGCACTCCTTCGCTAGACGGATTATGCTTCCTGCGGAAGTACCACACCCGCCCGCACTCTTTCATAGAGATTTCGTCGGCTGCGCTCTTCTCACCGATGGTGAGCGCCAGTTCCAGGTCGCGGGAGAGATCATCGCGAGCATAGCCCTCCGGCAGCTCCAACCGACCGTAGAGCGTGAAGTACCCCCGACTATCATCCTTACGCCAGCGGATTCTGGCGTAGCGAACATCGAACGTATCGAACGGCACAGTTCGTGGCCGCACCAAGATCTCGACGCTGGCGCTGCTGCTGCCCATGTCATGGCTTGCGGTCAGCGTGACCTCGTAGAGGCCAGGCTCCGCCCAGCCGTGCGTAGGCGATTCCTGTGTGCTAGTGGAGCCGTCGCCAAAGTCCCACAAGAAACTTAACGGCTCGTCGCCCGTGCTCTCGTTGTGGAAGGTCACCGTCTCGTCCACGAAGACATTGGTCGCGCTGGGGGTGAAGGCAGCGGCAGGCGGGTTGAAGGTGAGGCCCAAGATCACCGGGTCGTGATCCGACGAGCGGTAAAAGTCAGGATTGTAGACATAGTCGTGGCTAAAGTCGCCGGAGCTCTCGGCGGGGTCTATGACCTCGTCGTTGTAATCGAGCACCCGCGGCTCGTCGGCGTTGATGTGCCAGATGTCCACCCCTGTGGTTCGAGCGGCCAGGCTGTCTGTGGCGAATGCATAGTCCAACAGGCCGGCCTGGCCGAAGTAAACGTACGAGTACTGATCTGCTGGCGGCACGAAGGCGTCCATCAGGTTCGCCAGCCCGCCCTCCAGTATGAGGATGGGGTCTTCCTGGGCGTAAGAGTTCAGGTCACCGACAACGATCACGTCGTCATCCCCGCTGGCTGCCTGCAGCTCGGCCACGAAGTCGAGAAGCGCCTGGGCCTGCAACGTGCGCCGGTGGTTGTAGCAGCCTTGCCCATCTCCCTGGTCGTTGTTGGGGTCATCGGGGCCGGTCAAATCATAGCATCCCTTGGACTTGAAGTGGTTTACGACCAGCGTGAAAACCTCGCCGGAGGCCTTGGCCGCAAAGGTCTGGGCGATGGGGGGGCGGTCGGTGGAGAAAGCCGGGTCGTCGTCCGCCACCGGGTCGCCGATGGGGGTCACGCTGGCGGTCTGGTAGATGATCCCGACTTTGATGGGATTGGTGGAGTCCAGCCCGCCGGGATAGGCGGGATCGGGAACTGCCGCCCACGTGCCCGGTGCGGTAGCGTCGTTGAGCGCCGCCACCAGATCCCCGATGGCCACCGGCCCGTTGTTCTCCAACTCCTGGAGGCCGACGATGTCGGCACCCAGGGCCAGGATCGCCGGCACCGTCTTGGCCTTCTGCCGCTCGAACTCGGCGAGCGAGTCGGCCCCGCGAGCCTCGTTGATGCCGTCGTCAATGGTGGTCCAGTAGTTAAGCAGGTTCAAGCTGGCCACTCTGATGGCACCGCCGACGTCGCCCGGAGCATCGGTGCGGGCGTTGGCACGGACGAACACGGGGGGCACCGTGGGGTGCAGGCGGTACTTGCCAAAGCCGTAGCCCAACACACCGGTCAGGCCCGTGACGGTGTCGCCGAGACGCAGGGTGTTATCGGCCGCCAGGTACGGCACCGCCAGCGGAAACTCGGCAGTGCTGCCGTCGTCCACGAGCAATTGCCGGCGGTCGTTCAGTTCCTGGGCCGCGCTGGCGTCGGGACCGGGGGCGACCTGGTTCGTCGGAATCTCCAGCCGTCCCTCCGCCGAAATGACCACCTCGCCGTACCGGTGCAAGTTGTAGTGGTCTGTCGCCGCTAGCTCTTCGGGGAGGGTGACGAGCATGCCCTCGTACCATTCCCAGTCGGCCAGGTCCGCGACGGGCAGGTCAACCGTCGCCGCCGTAACGCCGGCACCGCTGCTGCAAACCGCCACGTTGCTGACGTTGTGTAGTTGCGTGAAGTCATAGTATTCGGTGACGTCGCCCATCACTCGCACCACGTCGCCCAGACTGACGTCAACGCCAAAACCGCTGTCGTAGACGAAGACGCCTTCGGAAGTTGCCGGGTCGGCGTCGGCGTCCGCGTCCTCTTCCTGGACGAAAAAGCCCCTGAACTCATCCGCACCCTGAAAGTCGCCCACGACCACGCCCTCGATGACCACGCCAGATTCACCGTTTAACGGACTGACAGCACCGTTGCCCTGAAGGTCGTGGATGAACGCGGCCGGGTCGCCGCAGGCGCCAAACGCAGGCCCGCAACCGGGGAAGGAGGAGCCATCTATCATAGTACCCGGCGAGAAGAGTGCCCCGCCGGAGCCGGTGGCGGTCGAGTGTTGTACAAACGCGCCGGTGATATCGGGGTCGCGGGTGAGCGACTGATCGTCGCCGCCCTCACCGCCGTAGGTGACCGTCGCCTGATCGGTCGAGCCGTCGTTGAGGGTGATGGTATCGCCACTGTTATTCAAGCCGAGCGAGCCGGTGCTGGCCGTTTGCACAACTGCACCGCCGAATGAACCGGTGGGCGTGCCACCCCCAAAGACCACAATGGCGCAGTGGGCAGAGACGGCCGTTCCGGCTGGAAAGATGTGGCGTACCTTGTAGCCGTCCGCCAAAGTCCAGCCAGAAATATCCGCAGCGCTATCTGAATTGTTCACGATTTCGACAAGTTCGTCTTGAGTGGCGTCGCGAGTCCCATCCCCGTTGGCGTCTCCTGATAGATCACCGGCTGGGTCGGCGAGGACTTCGTTGATGAGCAGTGCGGAGGGTGGTGTCGGCAAGATGATGTCGCCGTCGTCTCGCGGTTGAATCTTGAAATTGCCGTAAGAGTAATCCAGCGGGCCGACGAGAGCGCTCAGGGCATCACCGTTGGTCGGAGCGTAGGTGTAGCTGCCCTTGTCATCAATACGGACGTCACCGCTGCCGTCACTGACCGACCACTCCCCATAGCCCAGATCGTCGTTGGTGACGGTGACGTTCTCCACACGCACCAGCACTCCCTCCCACTGCTCCTGGCTCACGTCGCCGGTGGAAAGGATTACGGGACCGGGTATGGGATTGCCACCGGATATGACTTCGTAGTCGGTGAGGCTCGTTAGCTCCGTGAGGTTGTCGTACTCGGCCACCGTGCCGGTCAAGCGCACCCGGTCACCCAGAGCCGGGGTGTTCGTGTTATCGAACACCCACAGGCCGTTCCACGCCCCGCCGCCAGGGTCTTGAATGAAATAGCCGTTGTAGAAGCGCGCGGTGACGATACCCTCGGTGGTGACGTCGGTTTGATCCTTGTAGGGTGAGTCGCCCGAGGGATCGGTAGTGTATTGGATGTCATAGATGGGGGTGTAGGTAGGGCCACCACCAGGTGAGTAGGTCCCTATTGGGAACGGTGTGGTTGCTGCCGCGTTGGAAGTTTCTCCATCCAGGGCGTTAGGCCCACTGAAAGACCAGTTTGCCAAAACGAACGTTGCGCCGTCGGGCCCCGTACCATCCACTCTGTAGGCCCAGCCGTCCATATACTCCCAGGGTTGGCCGCTCCCGTCGGTGTTGATGTCACCGAAAACATCCACGACCGAGCCGTTGTGGAATAGCTCAATCGCGTCGTCGCCGTTGATGCTGGCCGCGCTGCTTATATAGTCGGGGGCGAATCCGAAAAAGGCTTCAAAGCCGGTCACTTCGGAGGCCGCGGTTTCGTGAGCCACGTATATAAAAGTCCCGGCAGCAGCGGAAACGGCAGGGAATGTGAATTCCTCCCCATCACTGCCCCCTCCGTTGTTGGCCGACCCAAACCCGTAGGTGCTGAGGTCGGTTATGTCTTCTAAAACGTAGAATTCCACGGCTTTCGGTACGCCGCCGGAAAGCGGGCCATCTATCACTCCTGTGATGAGTAGCGAAGTGGAATCCGCTCTTGCCGGTGAGACGGCCCCAGCGAAGAACGAAGCCAGCAGGCTGACAATGGCCACAATGACCTGCACTTTGCTGAGCCTGACATGCGTGTTCATGGGTTCTCCTTTCGCAAATCAGTGTGAGATATTGACCTATACGCAAACTGTTCCCGCACTCTAGGGGCAAAACGAGGACGGAAACCAGGGCTAGGCTCTTGGAACAGGCTTTGGCTGGAAGATCGAGGTAGAGTCACGAGGTCAGGAAACCTCGCCCCGCCGCTTCTCCAATTTGCAATTATACCACAAACAGGAAAAGATGGGGACTAAAAAGCCCCTAAATCCATCGCATACCGCTTTTGCATCTTGCGCGGGTACTTTCTTTCCTCATCTATCGTCATTTCATCGTCAGCGGACATGTTTCCTCCAGTATCATTATCATTTGGAGGAATCATACCACCTCGGTAACACTTCACACGAGTGAATGCGCAATCTTGACATTCAGCGGTTTTTCTGTATACTTATCACATTACAGCTACAGGCGATCCGGTATGCCGAGTGAGATCGCCTGTTGGAGTAATGCCTCATGCGAAAAGGAGGTGATGCCTCGGGATACGATTCCTTCATCGGCTCGTGTGTTTACCCCATGTATAGCATAAGAAAAAGGAGAGAACAAATGAAAGCCTTGCGTGTTCTAAGTGCCGGGGTAGTGTTGGTCGTGGTAGGCAGTCTGATGACTGCGTGTGGACCTAAGGCTACACCCGTACCACCCCTGGTTATCGGCACCACTGATAGCGTCACCGACCTCGACCCGGCCCAGTCCTACGACTTCCATACCTGGGAGATCCATCACAACACAATGGACACACTCCTGACCTACATCCCAGGCACGACTGAACTTCAGCCCGGCCTGGCCGAGGACTTCCCCGAGGTCAGTTCTGATGGGCTGGAGTACACTTTCAAGCTGCGCCAGGGGCTTAAGTTCCCCGACGGCACCGCCTTCAACGCCGACGCCGTCGTCTGGTCCATCAACCGCGTGATGCGGCTGGAAGGCGACCCCAACTGGCTGGTGACTTCCTTCGTGGACAGCGTGGAGAAGGTGGATGACTACACCGTCAAGTTCACACTCCAGGACGCGGTGGGCTTCTTCCCGCTGTTGGTCGCCACCCAGCCCTACTCGCCGATCAGCCCGAACTGCTACTCGGAGGACGAGTTCGATTCCGATAGCACCTGCGGCGGCATCGGCCACTACGTGATCAAGCGCTGGGAGCGGGACGTGGAGATGGAGCTGGAAGCCAACCCCGACTACTACGGCGACCCGCCGGCCTACCCGAACGTGATCGTGCGCTACTTCGCCGACTCCACGGCCATGCGGTTGGCCCTCGAATCGGGGGACATTGACGTGGCCTGGAAGACACTGACTCCGTCCGACTACGACGACTTCCGCGACAACGCCAACTACAACATGTACGAGGGGTCCGGCCCCTACATCCGCTACATCTGCTTCAACACCACCACCGAGCCCTTCGACGATCCGACAGTCCGCCAGGCCATCTCGCTGGCCATTGACCGTGATTCCATCTCCGATGTCGTCTTCCAGGGCACGCATCAGAACCTGTACAGCATGGTGCCGAAAGGGATGTTCGGTCACGTTGACGCCTTCCCCGAGCGGGATCTGGAGCAGGCCAAGTCACTTCTGGCCGGGGCAGGCTTCGACGAGGACAACCCGCTGGTGATGGACTTCTGGTGGACGCCCGACCACTACGGCCCGACTGAGGGTGACGTAGCGGCGGTGATGAAGGAGGCACTGGAGGAGACCGGCGTGATCCAGGTCAACCTGCAGTCCGCCGAGTGGGCCACCTATACCGACTACTTTGGCCCCGGCACAATGCCTGTCTTCCTGCTGGGTTGGTACCCCGACTACCTGGACCCCGACAACTACACCTCCGCCTTCGCCGAGTGCGGCACCTCGGACGACCTGGGTATCTTCTACTGCAGCGACCAGATGGACGATCTACTGCACCAGGCCCGGCTTTCCACCGATATGGACGAGCGCGCAGACCTGTACAAGCAGATACAGGAACTGTGGACCACCGAGGTTCCGACTATCCCCTTCACCCAGGGGTTACTGCTCGTCGTGACCCAGAAGAACATCGGCGGGGTCACCCTGGACCCGACATTGTTCTTGCACTACTTCACGTTGACCAAGGAATAGACAGGAACGCTCAATCGTGACGCGAGGGTGGAGGGGTTTTGATGGGATTTCTCCTTATCAAAACCCCTCCCCCATGCAAACATCTATCCTGGAATTGAGCCTTGCGAAGGTTTTGAACCTTCGCAAGGCTAGAGAGCACAAGCTATGAGTTCACTGCGAGCTTACATCATCACCCGGGTTCTGCTCACGATCCCGATGGTACTTGTCTTGCTTGTCCTGGTCTTTATCCTGCTACGGGTAATGCCGGGTGATCCGGTCAAGGCCGCGATGCGGCCCGGCGTGCCAGAGGAGTACCTGGACCAGATCCGGCACGCTCAGGGGCTGGACCGGCCCATGGTAATCAACTTGCGTGGAAGTTGGGCCACGGTGGTGGAGCCAGTGGTCGTGCTGTACACCGAACGCGACCCTACCAGCCCACCAGTGATGCTGGCCCTGGAGGGAGAGCGGCTGCCTGTCACCGACCGCTACACTGAGGAAGGAGATGACTGGCTGCGCGTCTCTATTGACAAAGGCGCGCAGGTCTGGGTGGAGAAAGAGAAACTAGCCTGGCTGCGGCGGGTGGAATTCTACTTCACGCCGGTTGAAGAGGTTGGGAACGCCCCGATCGAGGGAGATTGGGAGCAGGTGATCATGCTCCAGGGCGGGCTGGAGGGTTGGGCCTCCACTCAAAATTTCCAGGTCCACGTCAATCCCTTCGACAGCCAGTTCTTCAACTACCTGTGGGGCCTGATCGCGCACTTCGATCTGGGGCGTTCGATCACGTTGCGGGGCCGTCCCGTAACGGCTGACCTGGCGCTCAAGCTCCCGGCCACGATCGAACTCAGCATCGCCAGCATGCTAGTAGCCACGGGGGTAGGGGTGTTTGCTGGCGCTTTCGCCGCCCAGAAACGTCGCAGCGCTGCCGACTATTCCTTGCGCATCTACAGCATTGTCGCCTACGCTGTCCCCGTCTTCTGGTTGGGGTTGATGTTCCAACTCATCTTTGGCGTTGGGTTGGGCTGGTTCCCCGTCGCCGGCCGCATTGATACCCAGTTACGACCCGATACCATCACTCAGGTCTTCGCTCTACAGGAGCGGTTCACCGGACCGACGGGGGGGAAAATCATCGCCCTGACCGATTTCCTCTCCAATTTCTACATCTTCAGCACCCTCATCACCGGCCAGTGGGACAGCCTGCTGAACGTACTGTACCATCTGGTGCTTCCCGCGTTGACGCTGGGGCTTTATCTCTCCGGCGTCTTCACCCGCCTCACGCGGGCCAACATGCTCGACGTGCTGCAACAGGACTTCGTCACCGCAGCCCGTGCCCGTGGCATCCCGGAGAAAGTGGTCGTCTACCGGCACGCGCTGCTCAACGCCTTCATCCCCATCCTCACGATGTTCGGTATGCAGTTCGCACTGATGCTGGCCGGTGCGGTGCTGACGGAGACGACCTTTAACTGGCCGGGGATGGGCTTGTTCTTGGTGGACCGCATCTACGATCGAGACTTTCCGGCCATCCAGGGCACGGTGGTCTTCATCGCCCTGTTCGTCGCGACGGTCAGCCTGATCGTGGACATCATCTACGCCCGCATTGACCCCCGGGTACGGTATTGAGATTAGGAAGTAAAGGATAAGGAGATGAAACGCCTAACTATTCTTCTGCTTGTGATTTGGCTGCTGTTGATCGCTTACGCCACCGCGCTTGCTCCGCCACCATACACTATGCCTGGGCCCAGGCCGACACCCAGGGTCTCTAACAGGGTTTACTACACAAAGCGGTGCTGGCCAGCCTGCCATTACGACCCGGCAGTGGTGAAGCCTGCGCCCATCCCTGCCATCCACGACTTCGACAGGACTTTGGAATCCGGCTGGACGTGGATCAGCGAAGACCCCACTCACTGGACGTTAACGGAAGTGCCCGGAGCTCTGCGCGTCGTGTCGCAAGCGGGCTCGATTTCCGGCGATTTGCAGAAGGCACAGAACGTCCTAGTGCGCGATGCGCCTGCTGGCCATTTCGACATCATGACCAAGGTGACCTTCAATCCTACCTCTGACTCTCAGAACGCAACCATTTTCATCCAACTGAATGACGGCTACCTCGTTTCGTTAAGTCGGGGCTATTGTCGGGAGGGAGATGACCCATCCTGTGTGGGAAGCGGGATCTACTTTGATGCTTCGGAGCTCGGTTGCACTCGTGCCGGCGCGCCAACCTCAGCGGAGACGGTCCGGCTGATGCTGCGCAAGGCCGGCAATTCCTACATCGGCTACCGTCTGAGCGAGGGCGACTGGGTTGAAGTCGGACGTTGTTACAAAACTTCGATGACTCCGAGCAGCGTTGGCCTCACCGCCACCAACGGTGATCGTGATCCCGACGTACCCGAAATCCCGGCCGACTTCGATTCCTTCACACTGGTGGAACGTCGGTAGATGAGGTGGCGACTATATGACAACCATCGCTGAAGTTGGCCCTGGCCTGTTGGCTCGCTTTCTGCGGGGCCGCAAGTGGTACGGCGCCGAGTGGTATATGACGGTGACCGGCGGCTTCATCGTCGTGTTCATCGTCGTGCTGACCGTGCTCTCGTTTCTCACGCCCAGTCTAGCACCATACGACCCCGAAACTCGGGCGCGCGACCCGTTCATTCCACCCTGTGCGCAACACATCTTCGGCACGGATCAACTAGGGCGCGACGTATTCAGCCGCATCATCTACGGGGCGCAGATCGTGCTCCAGGTGGCGCTCCTCTCGGCCACCTTTTCGTTCATCGTGGGGGTGCCGCTGGGGCTCATCTCTGGCTTCCTGGGCGGCCGGTTGGATCGCGTCCTTTCGTTGATTATGGACAGTATCTACTCCTTCCCCGGCCTGATCCTGGCCATCGCGCTGGCCGCGTTGCTGGGTGCGGGCGTATTGAATATGTCCATCGCCATCTCCGTCGTCTACATCCCTACCTTCTTCCGGCTGGTGCGCGGACACGTGCTTTCGATCAAAGAGGAGCTGTACGTGGAGGCCGCCCGGAGCCTGGGGGCGCGAGGACGGACAATCCTGTGGCGTTACATCTTTCCCAACGTCATTCCCTCCATCGTGGTGGTCTTTTCCCTGAACATCGCCGATGCCATCATCACCGAGGCCGGGTTGGCCTTCATCGGCCTGGGGGTGGACCCCTCCAAACCGGACTGGGGCTATGACATCTACCGTGGGCGCTCGGAGTTGGTCGGTGGCCGCTGGTGGCTCGTCACCTTTCCTGGTCTGGCGATCGCGCTGGTGGCGCTGGGCTTCAGCATGTTCGGCGAGGGGCTGAGTGAGATTCTGAACCCGAGGTTGGCAGAGGTATGAACGAGCCAGTGTTGCGGATACATAATCTCGATGTGGATTATCCCACCCGGGCTGGCGTCGTGCGGGCGGTGGATGACGTCAGCCTGGTGGTGTACCGGGGCGAGGTACTGGGCTTGGTGGGCGAGTCGGGCTGCGGCAAGTCCACCCTGGGGATGGCGATTCTGCGCCTGCTGCGCCCGCCGGGCAAAATCGTCGCTGGCGAGATCGATTTCGACGGACGCAATCTGCTGGAGCTGGACGATGAGGAGATGCGCCACCTGCGGGGTGCGCACATTTCGATGATTTTCCAGGATCCAATGACCTGTCTGAACCCCTTGCAGCGCATCAGCGATCACGTCGTGGAGACGATCCAGACACATCGGCCTGGGATAAGTGAGCAAGAAGCGCGGAGGCAGGCAGCGGAGCTGATTGATGAACTGGGCATCAGGGCTGAGCGGCTGGATGATTACCCGCACCAGTTGAGCGGCGGCATGCGTCAGCGGGTGATGATCGGGCTGGCACTGGCACTGAACGCCGACCTGATCATCGCCGACGAGCCGACGACCTCGTTGGACGTGATCGTCGAGGCCCAGTTCCTCGACCTGCTCAGAGACCTGCAGCGTCAGTTCAACCTGACCATTATCCTCATCACCCACAACATCGGCGTGGTGGCCGAGTTAGCGGACCGGGTGGCGGTGATGTACGCTGGCAAACTGGTGGAGTTGGCGGACGCATACCCTCTCTTCGACGATCCGCTCCATCCCTACACCCGGGGGCTGTTGAACTCGGTGCCCAACATCAGCCTCACAGATGATCACCTGCAGATTATGAGTGGATCACCACCCGACCTGATCACCCCGCCGCCTGGCTGCAAGTTCCACCCTCGCTGCCCTCACGTGATGGATCGCTGCCACACCGAGGAACCGCCCTTCAAGGAAGTGCGACCAGGACGTCGGACTGCTTGTTGGTTGTATGGAGAGTAGACGAGGGTACAGGTACACAAGTATACAGAGGACACTATGCCTGATGCATCTGACAACCTGGTTGAGGTCAGGAACCTGAAGAAATGGTTCCCGGTACAGAAGAGTTTTGTCGAACGGTTGGTGACCCGCCAGCGGCAGTTCGTGCGCGCTGTAGACGGGATAGATTTTGAGATTCGCCGCGGGGAGGTCTTTGGGTTGGCCGGAGAAAGCGGCAGCGGCAAGACGACGACGGGACGGCTGATCTTGCGCCTGGTGGAACCCACAGAGGGAAACATCATCTTCGATGGCATGGACCTGGCCGAGCTGCCCGACGAAGAGATGCGCCTTGTGAGGCAACGTATGCAGGTCATCTTCCAGGACCCGTTTGCCTCGATGAACCCTCGTATGAAGACCGGCGATGCCATCGGTCATGCGTTAGAGATCTATGGTATCGCCCGTGGCGCGGCCAAGCGCGAAATGGTCATCAGCTTGATGGAAAAGGTCGGCCTGACCCCCGCAGCGACGCTGTACGATAAGTATCCGCATCAGCTCAGTGGCGGCCAGCGGCAACGGGTCGTCATCGCTCGCGCCCTGATCATGACCCCCGAGATGGTCGTGGCCGACGAGCCCATCGCCATGGCTGACGTGTCGGTACGGGCCTTATTGCTGGAACTGATGATCCAGCTCAAAGAAGAGTTGGAGCTAACTTACCTTTATATCACGCACGATCTGGCCACGGCCAAATACATCTGCGACCGGATTGCGATTATGTATCTGGGGCTGATCTGCGAAGTGGGGGCACTGGAACAGGTCTATCGCGACCCACAACATCCCTACACACAGGCATTGTTAGCTGCGGTACCGGTGCCCGATCCCCACGCCCGTCGCACAGCCCCTCTGCCCAAGGGAGAGATTCCCAGCCCCATCAACCCACCGTCGGGGTGCCGGTTCCATCCCCGCTGCCCTATCGCAGAGGAGGTTTGCTCTAAAGAACCACCTTCTCTCCGACCAACGCCAGGCGACGAGGGACACCTGGTCGCCTGCCACCTGGTACATACTGGTTTGTCAAGGATGATGTGATGGGTAGGGGCAAACCTGGCGCTTGTCCCAGAGGGCAAAACCGCCGCTGCCTCCGCGGGGCGAATGGCCCGACGCTGCCTCTCGCCCCCTACCGTGGCCACAGCGTCTCCTGCAGCCCGTCTCCCACCAGGTTAGCCGCCAGCACCGTCAGCGTCAACGCCAGGCCGGGAAAAGCGCTTACCCACGGCGCGTCCCGCAGGTAGCCTCGGCCTTCGGCCAGCATTGCCCCCCACTCAGGGGTGCCCGGCGGCGCTCCTAGACCCAGGAAGTTGAGAGCTGCCCCGTTGAGCAGCACCCATCCCAGTTGAGCGGCGGCGAAGGCCACGAGTGGCGCGGCTGCGTTAGGCAGGACGTGGTGCACCAGGATGCGCTGCTCGCTGCACCCCACGGCGCGGGCCGCATCAACGTAGGGTTGTGCGCGCACCTCAAGGACGGCGCTGCGGGCCACCCGGGCGTAGGCCGGTGCCGCCGCCAGCCCTACCGCTACCGCCACCGAGCCCATACCCGGCCCGAGCAGTGCCACCACCACCATCGCCAGGAGAAGGCCGGGGAAGGCCAGCAGCGCATCCACAAGGCGCATCAACGTCGCTTCGACCCAGCCACCAAAGAGGCCAGCCACCAGACCGGTTGGCAATCCCAGCCCTACGGTCACTGTCAGGGCCGCCAGACTCATCCCCAACGTCCAGCGTCCGCCCCACAGGAGCCGCGCCAGCACATCCCGGCCCAACAAGTCGGTCCCCAGCAGCCCACCTGGCCCCGGCGCCAGGAGCGTATGGGTGGTATCAGCCGCCAGGGGGCCAGCGGGAGCCAGCAACGCAGCCAAACCTGCCCCCAACCCGGCCAGCGCCAGCCAGGCCAGCGCAGCCAGTGTGACCGGTTGCCGCAGAAGAGGACGTGGGGGCGGAGCAAACCACTCGATCACGCCAACTCCTCCCGCAGCCGGGGGTCCAGCCAGGCCTGGGCCAGGTCCGCTGCCAGATTGACCAGGACGTAAGTCAGAGCACCAAACACAACCACGCCTCGTACCACCGGCAGGTCCCGCCATGAGATTGCCTCAAGCACCAGTTTTCCCAGCCCCCGGCGGGAGAAGACCGACTCGGTGACCACCGCCCCGCCCAGCAGAAAGCCGAACTGAAGGGCGACGACGGTGAGAGCAGGGGCCAGTGCGGAGCGGAGCACGTGGACGCAGATCACCCGGAACGACGAAAGCCCCCGCGCCCGCGCCGCCAGCACGAATGGCTCTCCCAGCACCTCCACCACGCGGGCCCGTACCAACCGGGCGGTGGAGCCGGAGAGGGCAAAACCTAACACCAGCGCCGGCAACACCAAGTGTCGCAGGTCTCCCTCACCGGCAGAGGGTAACCAGCCCAGTTGGAGCGAGAACAGGAGAATCGCCAGAATACCCGACCAGTAGGTGGGCGTAGAAAGACCCAGCACAGTCAACGCCGTGGCAACCGTATCCAGCCAGGTGAACCGGCGGAGGGCAGCCCCAACTCCCAGGACCAGTCCCAGCACAATGCCCACCACTGTTGCCGCTACCGCCAGCGCCGCCGTCGGGGGAAGCTGCTCCAGGATCACCTGGCTCACTGCCCGGCCGTGAAGCCAGGACTTTCCCAGATCCCCCCGCGCCAGATCGAGCAGGTAGCAGGCGTACTGCACCAGCAGGGGATCGTCCAACCCCAATTGGGCGCGTCGCTCGGCGATCTCCTCGGGGGTAGCGCCGGAGGCGGCCAACAACGCCTGGGCGGGGTCGCCCGGCGTCAACTGCATGGCCACGAAGGCCAACGTAGCTGCTAACCAAAGGACGAAGGCCGACTGAAGCAGCCTTCGTCCCACATACTTCGCCATCACAGCCGTATCTCAGGACTACGTGACACGCAATACGTAATACGTGTCGCGTACTGCGTGTTGCGTGCCGTGTCTCATTGGCCTTCCACTGCCACGTCAATCAACCACGGGAACCACCCCCGTGCGTCGAACTGGAGCCCCTGTACCCGGTTGCTCACCCCGTTCAGGTTGACGTAGTCACGGATGGGGATCACCAGCGCCTGGTCCATCACCCGCAGTTGAACCCGGCTGTAGAGCGCGGCCCGCTCCGCCCGGTCGGACGTGCGCGCCGCCTCCTCGAGCCAGGCATCCAGGTCGGCGTCGTTCACCTTCGCCCAGTTGAACCCAGCCTGGGAGTGGAAGAACTTGCGCAGGATGTCGGGGTCGCTGCCGGAGAGATTGAAGGGAATCAGGTGATGCTGGCCTTCATCTGCCACCTGCAGCGCCTCCGGGTAACTCACCACGCGGGCTTCTACCCCGATCCCCAGCTCCGCCCACTGGGCTGCCAGCAACTGGCCTACCTCTGGCATATAGCCCCATGCCATCAAGTAGAGATCGAGGGTCAGCGGTTCCCCATCCTGGTCGCGGATGCTGTCCCCGTCACTATCCGACCAGCCGGCTTCGTCCAACAGCGCCGTCGCCTGCGCCGGGTCGTGAGCGTAGTAGTCCTGCACCGTTGGCTCGTAGCCGAAGGTAGTCGCCGCCAGCGGCCCGTAGGCCACCGGGGAGGTGTCCCGGAAGACGGTGGAGATGATGGCCTGCCGGTCTGTCCCGTAAAGAAGCGCCTGCCGTACCCGAATGTCGTCCAGCGGCGGGTGGGTGGTGTTCATAAAGAACACCAGCGAAGCGCCGGGGATGGGCACCGCCTCGATGCGAAAGTCAGGACTCTCTTCCAGCCGGGCGGCGTCCTGTGGAGTAATTTCTCCCATCACATCCGCTTCCCCTGTCTCCAGCGCGGGCGACCGGGTGGCCGGGTCGGTGAAGAAGCGGAACTCGATCTCATCCACCCGGGCCGTCTCGTGTTGGTAGACGGATGGCCCCCAGGCATAGTCGGGGTTGCGCTGGAGCAACAGGTGGTCTCCTGGCACGTACTCAGCGAAGACGAACGGCCCGGTGCCCACCTGGTGCAACTGGTATTCATCTCCCCATTGCTCGACTGCGGCAGGGGAAACCATCGCCAGGTAGACCTGACTGAGCGAGTCCAGGAGAGGGGCAAACGGCTCGCTGAGGTAGATGCGAACCGCGTACTCGTCTACCACCTCCGTCCGCTCGTAAGGGCCGAGCATGAAGCGGGCCTTCTGGGAGGCCAGGTCGGGGCTGGTGATGCGCTCCAGGTTGAAGCGCACCGCCTCGGCGTTGAAGGAGGTGCCGTCGTGGAAGGTGACGTCCTGACGGAGGTAGAAAGTGTAGACGAGTCCATCGCTGGAGACTTCCCATCGTTCGGCCAGACCCGGGACGAACTCCCCGGTCTCCGGATCCTGGTATACCAGAGTATCGTATACCGAGGTGAGAGGGATGCCCAGCTCCGACGAAGCGTTGACGTGGGGGTCAATGCCCGAAGGTGTCAGGGTAAGACCGTATGTGATGTGGGCCTTGGGAGGCGGTGCACCACAGCCGACCAAGAGTGCCAAAAGTAGCGCGAGAACGAGCAGATTGCGGATTGCGAAGAGAAGGGAACGCTTCACGATGTGCACCTCCTAGAGTTATGGCAGTAGACCGGTACATTGGTACATCAGACCAGCCTTCCAGCCTTCCAGTTTACCAACCTACCAATCTACCAGCTTGCAGTTGGCACAAGATTATATCACACCCGAGGGGGTTGACAAGTCATGCCATTAACGATGCAATAACCTAATTGAACCGAATTGGTCGTTAGGTGTATATATAGTGAGTGCGTTTCAGATGAAACACACCTGAATCCGTGTTGCCGCCGATCTCGCTGGACACCAGTGCCGAGCCGGCGCACCTCACTTTGGTGAAGAGGCACGGACTCTTGACATTCGGCAGTTTTTCCATATACTAATTACACTGCAGGTGCAGGCGAACCAATATGCTGTGTGAGACTGCCTGCTGGGGTGCTGATTCTTCCCCAAAGAGTCTGTCAACATACGAAAGGAGGTGATGGCGCGAGATACATTTATCCTCATTCCGTACCCACCTAACTCTGTGCAACCATTTCTAAGTAAGGACAAGGAGGAGACAGATGAAAGCCTTGCGTATTCTGAGTGCCATAGCGGCACTGATGCTGGTCGTCGGCCTGGTGGCTTCGTGCGCGTGCCCAACACCGACACCGCCGCCGACCGAGGCGCCTCCGCCGACCGAAGCGCCTCCGCCGACCGAGGCACCACCGCCGCCGACCGAGGTGCCGGCTGCTGAACGCAAAGTCGTGACCTTCGCCTGGACCCAGGAACCTGACTCGCTGAACCCCTATTACACCGGTATGTGGTACTCGACGGCCACTCAAATGGTCTGGAACTGCTGGGCCTGGCAGTTTGACGACACGAACACCGCCTACCCCCACCTGGTGACTGAAATTCCCAGCATGGAGAACGGCGGTGTTTCCGAGGATGGTCTCGTCATCACCATGCACCTGCGCGACGACATCGTCTGGTCGGACGGCACTCCCTTGACCTCGGCGGACTTTGTGTTCACCTACGAGATGATAATGGACCCGGCCAATGCCGTTTACTCAATGTACCCCTACGATGCCCTCGAGAGCGTCGAAGCGCCCGATGAGCGGACGGTTGTGATGACCTTCACCGAGCCGTTCGCCTCCTGGGAGGCCACGTTCTGGACGGGCCTCCTGCCCAAGCACGTCCTGGAGCCGGTTTATGAGGCCGAGGGATCAATCCTTGAGGCCGATTGGAACATGGCACCGACCGTCGGCTGCGGCCCGTTCGTCTTCGATGAATGGGAGTCCGGCAGCTACCTGCACTTCGTCAAGAACGAGAACTACTGGCTCGGAGAGCCCAAGCTGGATGAGGTCTACTTCCAGTTGGTGCCGGACACTGACGCACAGACGGCAGCCTGCATAGCTGGTGACACTGATGTGGGTTTCTGGCCTCCTCTCGCGGATATCCCTGCCCTCCAGGAGGCCGGTCTCACAATCCTCACTCAGGCCTCTGGTTACAACGAGGGCTGGTACTTCCAGTTTGGTAGGGACACGGCCAGTCCCGGCGCTCGTGACGTAAATGTCCGTCAGGCCATCGCGATGGCCATCGACCGGGATGGGATCAACGAGGATTTGCTGCTCGGCCTGACCAAGCCTGCCGAAACCTTCTGGGATGCCATTCCGAACTACGTGTCCCCCGATATTGAGCCCTGGACGTATGACCCAGACGCGGCCATGCAGTTGTTAGAGGATGCTGGCTGGACCGATAGAGACGGCGACGGCATCCGCGAGGACGCGGACGGCAACAAGCTCACGCTGACACACGGCACCACTATCCGCACGATCCGTCAGGACACGCAGGCTGTGGTCCAGCAGCAACTGCTCGAGGTAGGCATAGACCTCCAGATACTCAGCTACGACGCCGATATCTACTTCGCCAGCTATGCCGAAGGCTCTCCACCGGCGCTCGGCGAGCTGGATATTTGTGAGTGGTCAGATGCTCCCTACTTCCCCGACCCCGACACGAATTACTGGTTGTGCGATGAGATCCCCACCGACGAGAATCCCTACGGCGCCAACTTCTTCGGGTGCGACGAGGCCCTGGATGAACTCTTCAAACGCCAGATCGTGACCGTGAACGCCGAGGAGCGGGCGGAGATCTTCCACGAGATCACCAAGTACGTGCACGATCAGGTCTACTGGCTTGGTATGTGGGAGGACCCCGACATCTGGATCGTCAACCCGCGCCTGACCGGCGTCAAGTTCTCGGGCGTCACGCCGTTGTACAACATCATGGAGTGGGACGTGACCGAGTAGGCCCACATCCATCCCATGACCCCAAGGCCGGGACGGGACGAGCCCGTCCCGGCCGCATTCCCGGATTCTCAGACACGCTTCTCTGAGGGAGGGGTGCTATGACCCGATATATCATCCGGCGGATTTTGCAGGCGGTGCCGCTGCTTCTTATCATTAGCCTGGCTATCTTCGTGCTGATGCGCAACGCTGGCGACCCTCTTGCCACAATGGGCGGGCGCCGCCCAACGCGATCCGAGGATCGCGAGCGGTTGACGCGCGCGCTGGGGTTTGATAAGCCGCTTTACGTTCAGTATCTGTACTGGTTGATCGGCAACGACTGGACCAAGATAGACCTGGACGGTGACGGCGTCCCTGAAACCCCCGGCGACCGGCGCGGCGTGTTGCGCCTCGATTTCGGTAACTCGCTGGTCATTCGAGGTAAGGCGGTGTCGGAGATCATCTGGGAACGCTTGCCCAACACGCTCCTGCTGATGATCCCGACAGAGATGGTCATCGTTCTAGTTTCACTATTGATCGGCGTCTATTCAGCCCTGCGCCAGTACTCATTGACAGATCACCTGATCACTGCCGGCTCCTTCATCGGTTACTCCATGCCGATCTTCTTCGTTGCCTTGGTCTCCATGTACCTCTTCGCTGTCAACTTCAAACGCTGGGGACTGCCCTACCTGCCGACCGTCGGCATGTTCGACCCCCGGGTTGGCAAGACGCCGACTCAGATTGCGCTCCATATGGTGCTACCAATCTTCAGTATGGCCGTCATGAGCGTTGCTGGCTACAGTCGCTATACTCGTTCTCAGATGCTGGAAGTCATCAGCCAGGACTATATCCGCACAGCTTATGCCAAAGGACTGCCCCAGCGGATGGTGATCCTAGGCCACGCACTGAAGAACGCCGCACTGCCGCTTGTGACTATCGTCGGACTGGATGTCCCGCTGCTACTGGGAGGCGCGGTCGTCACCGAAACTATCTTCGCCTGGCCTGGCATGGGACGGCTGTTTATAGACCATGTCTCCCGTGCCGACACGCCAGTCGTCATGGGTATCTTGATGTTGATCTCTGTGGCGGTCGTCGCATCCCAGCTCGTCACTGATATCGTCTACGCCTGGCTGGACCCACGTATCCGCTATGAGTGAGAAAGGGGGCTGTCTTATGGAGACCACGTTCGAAAAGGCAACCGCACTCGCATTAGCTGAACCGGAAGCCCCCCCACTTTCCCTGCGAGAACTTATCTGGCGTCGCTTTCGCCGCCACAAGATGGCGTTGGCCGGTGCTGTTATGCTCATCCTGCTGCTTCTGTACTCGGTTGTTGGCGCCTTCTTCTTCTCCGAGTCCTATGCCAACCACACCGACACCGGCCTGAGGCTGCAGCCGCCATCCGCCGAGCATCCTTTCGGCACCGACACCGTCGGGCGCGACATCTTGGCGCGCACTGTCTATGGCGGGCAGATCTCATTGCTGATTGGCCTGTTTGCTGTCATAATCCAGGTCATCGTCGGCGTGCTCATCGGCGCCATCTCGGGCTACTATGGGGGCTGGATAGATGGTGTCTTAATGCGCTTCACCGAGGCCATGTTTAACATCCCTCAGATACCCCTGCTCCTCGTGATGGCCAAGTTTTTCGCCGGCAAGATCCCAACCATCGAGTTCTTTGGCCGGACTTTCAGCGGCAGCGTGATCGTCATCATCCTCATCATCGGGCTGACCAGTTGGATGTACCTGGCCCGCATTGTGCGCGCCAATTTCCTCTCACTCAAGGAGCAGGAGTTCATAACCGCCGCCCGCTGCATTGGGGCGCGCAACATCTCCCTCATCTTCGAGCACATCCTGCCCAACACTATCGCCCCCATTATCGTCTCCGCCACGCTGGGAGTGGCCAACGCCATCATCACTGAGGCCTACATCAGCTTCTTGGGCCTGGGAGTCAAGCCACCAACCGCTACCTGGGGCAACATGCTCGAAAGAGCCAACCATTACATCGAGTCCGCCTCCTGGCTGTGGATCATCCCGGGTACTCTGATCGTTCTGACTGTGCTATCCATTAACTTCGTCGGCGACGGCCTGCGTGACGCGCTTGACCCCCGGGCTCTTGTTGAGACTGAGTAGGAGGTAGCCGTGACCCGGTTGCTGGAAGTTAGAGACCTCACCACTCGTTTCCACACGCTGGACGGCGTCGTCTATGCCGTCAACGGCATCTCCTATACGCTGGGGGAGGGAGAGACACTGGGCATCGTGGGGGAAAGCGGGTGCGGCAAGAGCGTCAGCGTCCTCTCTGTGATGGGGCTTATCCCCGAGCCACCCGGTAAGATCGCTGCCGGTGAAGTTCTCTACCGGGGGCAAGACCTGTTGAAACTGAACGAGACGGAGATACAGAACGTCCGAGGCAGGGAGATTGCCATGGTCTTTCAGGACCCGATGACCTCCCTCAACCCGGTCCTGACCATCGGCCGCCAGATCAGCGAACCGCTGATCGTCCACTTGGGGATGGGGCAGGAGAAGGCTCACCGGCGGGCGGTGGAGTTGCTGGATATGGTGGGCATTCCCCAGGCGGCCGACCGGTATCGCGATTACCCCCACCAGTTCTCCGGCGGGATGCGCCAGCGGGCGATGATCGCGATGGCGCTGGCCTGCAATCCCAGCATCCTCATCGCCGACGAGCCAACCACCGCCCTGGACGTGACGATTCAGGCCCAGATTATTGACCTGGTCAAGAGTCTGCGCGACCTGTTGGGAATGGCGGTGATCTGGATCACCCACGACCTGGGCATTATCGCAGGCCTGGCGGAGAGGGTGATCGTGATGTACGCGGGCTTCATCGTCGAGCAGGGAAGCGTGGACGACATCTACGGCGACCCTCGCCATCCTTACACGCTGGCGCTGCTGAAGTCCCTACCGAGAGTGGATCAGACCAGCAACGAGAGGCTGGCCACCATCTCCGGCCTCCCACCAGACCTGCTGGGGCTGCCGCAGGGCTGCCCCTTTACCCCGCGCTGCGCTTACGCGGTTGAGCGGTGCCGCCAGGAGAATCCCCAACTGGAGCCCATAGGGTTCGGCCACGAGATCGCCTGCTGGGTGGATGTGAGCACAGGGAGAGAGCGATGATGAGCGGCAACCGGGTACTGGTGCAAGTGGAGGGCCTCAAGAAGCATTTCCCCATCACCCGTGGCATCCTCATCCAGCGACAGGTGGGGGCGGTCAGGGCGGTGGATGGGGTGAGCTTCGACATCTACCGGCGGGAGACGCTGGGTCTGGTGGGGGAGAGCGGCTGCGGGAAGACGACAGCGGGCCGCACGATCCTCCAACTGTACCCCCCCACGGCGGGCCAGGTGATCTTCGACGGGACGGACCTGACCGCCCTGAGGGGGGAAGCGCTGCGGCGCATGCGGCGGCGGATGCAGATGATCTTCCAGGACCCCTATGCCTCTCTCAACTCGCGCATGACCATCTCCCGCATCATCGGCGAGCCCCTGCGGGTTCACAGACTGGCCTCGGGCAAGGAGCAGGTTGAGCGGGTCCAGGAGTTGCTGCGCCTGGTGCGCCTCAACCCTCGCTTCATCAATCGTTACCCCCACGAGTTCTCTGGCGGGCAAAGACAGCGCATTGGCGTCGCGCGTGCGCTGGCCTCCAATCCGGAGTTCATCGTCTGCGACGAGCCCATCTCCGCCCTCGACGTATCCATCCAGGCCCAGATCGTCAACCTGTTGGAGGACCTCCAGGATCGGTTGGGGTTGACCTACCTGTTCATCGCTCACGACCTGAGCATGGTGCGTCACATCTGCGATCGGGTGGCGGTGATGTATCTCGGCCAGATCGTGGAGCTGGCCGAGAAGGACGAACTCTACGACCATCCGGTTCATCCGTACACCCAGGCGCTGCTCTCCGCCGTTCCGGTGCCGGACCCGGTCGCCGAGCGCCAGCGTACGCGCATCATCCTGCAGGGGGATGTCCCCAGCCCGGCCGACCCGCCCCCCGGCTGCCGCTTCAGCACCCGTTGCCCCGCCGCTAAAGAGGTTTGTTTTGAGGAGGAGCCCCCGTGGCAGGACGTGGGCGGGCGCCATTTCGTCGCCTGTCACGAAAGCTGAGAGTAGTACGCTGCAGTCGGGACATCGCCGGGCAGGGTTTTTGGGCATTGGGGGCAAAAGCTGCGCTTACCTGCTCGCAGCCCCCATCCACGGGGGCGTCCAGGGCGAGAGTCACCTCGCAAACCCGCCCTTCTTAAGCATCGGATGCGTACGGTAGGGAGTTCTTGAAATGAGAACTCACACGTCCAGGCATCGGAAACTGCTAGTGCCAATACTGGCCCTTGCCGGAGCGATAGGATTCTGCGGATACGGCGAGATCGCCGTTACGAGTCAGGACCCGTTGTGGTTTCTTGGCGGAGCTTCAGTACCTGACCCTGAGCGGATCGTCATTCGCGTTGGCGGCGAGGAGACTATATTAACTGCCAGTTCGCCTGGCTACGATCTGATCGTCGAGGCTGCAAGGGAGGCGCTGTCCGAGTTCAACAACCTGTCGCCTCTCTCGGCAGGTCTGAGCGAGGCGACACTGGCAGAATACCAACGTAGTGGCAGCATTCTCGAGTTGTATTTCAACGAGCCAGTGGACTTTCACCTGCCCTTCTACGATGGCAGGCCAACCGCGTTGTTGGTCCCCATCGAGGGCCGGCACGCCGGGCACGGCTACGTCTTCCGTGGCAGAAACGGCCAGTGGTGGGCCGGGCAGATGTGCATGAGTGACCCCCAGCCTCTTTTCGACGCATTGTCAACGCTGGGTTACGTTCAGCAGTAGTTTCCCGCAGGAGATTTCTATGCCCAGAGACATCACCCTCGGAACCGCTACCTCAAAGCCGGGCACTGTTCAATATGGCCGGTGGGAGGCGCTCAGCCACCCCACCGGGCACACCGAATTCCTGCCGGTCATCATCGCCCAGGGCAACGAAGATGGTCCCTGCCTGTGGCTCACGGCCGGTATCCACGGCCCCGAACAGGCCGGCCCGCTCGTGCTCTACAGACTCATCACCCAGGAATTGGTAAAGCGGCTGAAGGGAACCGTGGTTGCCATCCCGGCCCTCAACCCGGCCGGCCTGCGCACTAATAAGCGTGAACCCTATCACACACCCAAAGACCCGAACCGGCTGTGGCCCGACGGCAAGCCTGAGAAACCCCAGGACCCGGACAAAGAGCCACCTTCCTCGCTGGAAAAGGCTTATGAGCGACTGTTCAAGGAGATCGTCGCCAGTGCGGATTACCTGATTGACTATCACAATGCCTGGACCAATTCCATCTCATTCGCTTTTCGCGACCGGGTGATGTACCGCGCTGACCAGCCCCCCCGCAAGCGGGGGGGAAGTAGGGGGGGGTAAAGCGGAGGCCGAGGCCCTGGCTGCAAAGCAAGAGGAGATGCTCCACTCCTACGGCCACACGATTGTCAACGAATTCCCGGTGGAGAAGTACATTGATGAGAAACTGTATCGCTCCACGTCAGGAGCCGCTTTGCTGGTGGGCGAGATTCCGTCCTTCACCGTGGAACTTGGCAGTGGCGAAATGCCAGACCCGGCCATCGTGGCAGCCTCCGTCGCTGGCACGCGCAACGTGATGCGTTGGGCTGGCATGCTGGATGACGACCCGGAACCTATTGAAGGCATCAAGGTGGTAGACCCTGGCTTCCCTGTGCGGCGGCGCGGCACCCCGCGCGTGGACGAGGCCTGCGTGGTGCTGCACATGGTTGAGGCGGGCGATCTGGTGAGAGCAGGCGACCCGGTGGCCGAAGTGCGCGACGTGTGGGGCCGACCGCTGGGCGACGGCCTGCTGCGCTCCGAGCACGATGGTTTCGTCATCGGCCGCTCGCATGGTATCTACTTCTATCCTGGTGATGCAGTGTTGGGCATGGCCATCCGTGACGATGCGCCGCTGGTAGCGCCATACCCGGAGGATTATTTCAAGGAAGACGGTGACTGCTCACCTTAAGCTCAAAGTCCCCGTCCCGGGGGCGTCACATGCGGTGGACGGCCGCTTTTCCATGCCGTTCTGCGCTCAAGACGCCCCCGAGACGGTGGCTACGAGCTTGGGAAGGGATAAAATGCTCAAAGGGGACGATAGTCCCCGTTTTTGGTTCGGTGTGAAAAGCCGCCAGCCGACTTGCTGAAAGTGGCCTGGGCAGGTATAATGAAGTTGCAGAGGTATTAGCCTGCAGGAGTTGAGATGATGGAATAGTATTACGGGCTGACTGCTGAGATGTACCGGGCGGTGGTGGCGCTGGTGGACGACCGGATGCAGGAGATTCGCGTTGTCCGCCAGGACTATGACCGGCTGGCAAAGGGCCAGGAGCGGATTGAGGCGCGAATGGATCGGGTGGAAGCTGCGCTGGAGCGGTTGGCCGAGGCACAGGCTCGCACCGAAGAGCGAGTGGAGCGGCTGGAGGCCACGGTCCAGCAACTGGCCGAGGCACAGGCTCGCACCGAGGAGCGGCTGAATGATCTGATCCGGGTTGTCGCCGGCATGCAAGATAGGCTGGGAGCCGTCTATGGCCGCCAACCGGAACTCACTTACAAGGAACGGGCCGGAGCCTACTTCGGCCCCCTCCTGCGGCATGTGCGCGTCGTCTCCCTCATTGAGATCGAGGATGACCTGGAAACCCAACTCTCTGATGAGGAGTTCCAGGACTTGCTGCTGCTGGACCTGCTGGTCAGGGGGCAACCCCGCTACCTGCCTGATGTTCCTCAGGTGTGGCTGGCAGTCGAGGTCTCAGGGGTGATTGACCGGCACGACGTGGAGCGGGCCCGGCGACGGGCTGGATACCTGAACAAAGCAGGGTACATAGCCCTACCGGCGGTGGCGGGAGAACAAGCCGCCGAGGGAGCGGAGGCAATGGCCCAAGACAAGGGAGTGCTGCTGGTTCTGGATGGCCGTGCGTCCTTCTGGGAGCAGGCGCTGGAGCAGGCATTGGCGGGGAAGTGATTCAGTCAGGCATATCCATTCATCACGCCAGAACTTACCGGCCCCAGGGTTGTTCAGTTCTAGCTTTTCAAGGCTCTCAGCCCCCGTCCGCGGGGGCGTCTTGGGGCAGAAAATCGTCCCAAAGGCGACATTTCGCTGCATGGGCCGCCCCCGAGACGGGGGCTGGGAGCGTTTTATATCGAGCCAATTAGAACTGAACAGCCCTGCCACCGGCCCGGTCGGGACGCGCACCCGGTCGGGCCGGTGTCGTTCCCTCAATTTCCCTGCCTCACCGACTCAATGAGCTCCTGCTTGAGGTCCCACAGTCGCTCCGTGAGAGAGACGTGATAGATATGCGGGTTCACGAGTCGTTTGACGCCGGGATCCAGCCGTTCCACGTCGGCAAGACGGTGCTCGCGCATCTCCTCGATCGTCGGTGGCTTGTAGACCAACTCACCCTCTCTCAATACATCCACAAGAAGCGGCTCGATCTCCGAGACCTCATCCCGGTCGAGCGTTCGGTACGTGGTATGCTCCGTAGGGTGGTGCAGGAGCATGCATTCCATCTCGCGGGGGTCCTCGTCGTCGAGGCTGAGGAGGTCGGCTGTGGCTTTGCCCCGCCGGTCATACACGCGCCAGACGAGCTTATCGCCCGGGTTGATTGTCTTCGCTGGCGTCTCTGAGAGCTTGATGGCCGGTACCCATCGGCTGCGCCCTTCGGCTTCGCTCAGGACAGGCTCAGGGCAGGCCCACTCTCCTCCATCCTGCACGGCCACCAACTTGTAGACGCCATCGAGAGCGGATGCACCCTGGGACGTGATCAGCCGGGTGCCTACGCCATACACAAGCCGGCCGATAAGATGGTCAGGGTCAACGGAGTAGCGCGGCGCCTCCTTTTCGATCTGGGTGATGATCTGCCAGATGACGAGTTCGTCCAACTGGTTGGACAGAACGATCGCTGTATCGGGGAAATCGGCCTCATCCAGCATCCTGGCCGCCTGAATGCTGAGATGCGCCAGGTCACCCGAATCCAACCGAATGCCTACCGGCTCGTGCCCCTTGCGCCGCAATTCCTCGAAAACACGGATGGCATTGGGAATGCCGCTGTCCAGCGTGTCAATCGTATCAACCAACAACAGGCAGTCATCGGGGTAGACGTCGGCATACGCACGGAACGCGCCGAGTTCCCCCTCACCAAGCGCCATGAAAATCTGAACCATGCTGTGGGCGTGGGTGCCTTTTGGTGGATATCCCAACACGTGGGAAGCTCCAACATTGGAGGTGAAATCGGCCCCGCCGATAAGAGCCGCCCTTGCACCAGCGTTGGCTCCTTTCTCTTGTGCCCGGCGCAATCCAAACTCAAGCAACAACCGTCCCCGACCGCTTTCGTGGATGCGTGCGGCCTTTGTGGCGATGAGCGTCGGGTAGTTCAGATGGTTGAGCAGCGACGTTTCCAGGATCTGGGCCATCGCCAGTGGCCCCTGGACGACGGTGAGCGGAACATTGGGATGCACCACACGGCCTTCCGGGATGGCGCGCATGGTGATGCCGTCGAACGTGCCGTTCTCCCCCAGCCAGGCGAGGAAATCGTCGTCGAATGTCCGTCTGCCCGTTCGACCCGTTTGACCGCGCAAGTATTCGATGTCCTGGTCCCGAAAACAGGCTTCCTGCATCCAATCCAGCAGCCATTCCAAACCGGCGTTGATGCAATACCCGGCCTGGTGAGAGCCGTAATTGGGATAGCTGCGAAAAAAGTAATCGAACTGAGCGTGCTTCTCGTGTAATCCCATCCTGTAGTAGAGCTGAGCCATGGTGAGCTGGTATTGATCGGTGAACAGGATGCCCTCGGCCGTCGGCCGATCGGATAGCTTCATATCAATCTCTTCCTCCTCATAATCACGTCGGGAACTCAAGGAACTCGACAGGGATGCGCTTTGCCAGGTAGACCGCTTCGTCCGCCTGGTAGAATGTGACACCGGCGGCGTGAGCGTCAGCGGCACGGACGGTGAGAACGACTGGCCGGTTATCGTGTCGAGCCCCCACTCGTATAGCGGTCTCTACGTCGGGCGAGAGGTGGACGTACTGGCGCTCCATCGGCTTGAGACCCTGCTGGCGGACGGAATCCAGGCTGTCTGGTGAGGTACCGTGGTAAAGGATTGGCGGCGGGACGCAAGGTTCGTAGACGATGGGCTGAGCGAGGGAGTGGCCGTACCGGGCGCGGATATGCTGCCCCTCCACCTGGAAGCGGCGCCTGCCGTCACCGGTGCCTCCCTCGACGACCGCCATCACGTCGGCGCGGGTGGCCCAGCGAAAGTTGGGCAGCCCGCGCAGGATCTCCGTCACTTCCGGCAGCGACGCCCAGCCCTCCTCGTCCAGCTCCAGCGCAAATCGTTCCGGCTGGTGACGCAGGATGAGGGCCAGGAATTTGCTCAGTTTGATCAGACGGTGTGAAGCGGCCATATCTTCAGATCGGCGCTGAACCCTTCGTATCGTCGCGGTAGTGGCAGCCACGGCTAAACCGATTGTGCTGCGCGGCCTCGGCGACGATGAGTGCCGCCTGCACACTATGGCGCAACCCAATCAGCGCGTCGTTCAACCTGGTGGTGCGATAGAAGTCATCTATGTCCTGATTCAGATGGTTCAGATCACGCAGGGCACGCGCCAGCCGCCTGGTCGAACGGACGAGACCGACGTAGTGCCACATCGTATGCTGGATGGTGCGCATATCACGCCAGATCAAGGCCGGGTCGGCATCCTCCTCCAATCCCTCCTCTTCCCAGGGTGGGACGTCGTCAGGGCCAACCACAGGCAAGGAGGTACAGTCAGCAATGTTCCGTGCTGCACGGTCGCCCCAGACGAGGCCCTCCAGGAGCGACGTGCTGGCCAACCGATTCGCACCGTGAACGCCGGTGCAAGCGACCTCGCCGACAGCGTAGAGGTTTCGGACAGTCGTGTGCCCCCATTCGTCGGTCCAGACACCGCCGCAGAAATAGTGCGCGGCGGGAACAACCGGGATGGGCTGGCGGGTGATATCCAGGCCGAGGCTCAGACAGCGAGCGTAGATAGTGGGAAAGCGCTCCCGGATACGCTCAGGGGGTAGGGCAGAGTGGATGTCCAGGAGAACGTGAGGATAACCGTGCTCTACCATCTCGTGATGGATGGCGCGGGCGACGACGTCACGAGGAGCCAGGTCCTTCCATTGGGGAGCATAGTCGGCCATAAAGGGGCGACCATCGGGTGTGAGCAACCGCCCCCCCTCACCCCGCACCGCCTCAGAGATTAGAAAGCCTCCTCCATCCGGCACGGCGAGGGCCGTGGGGTGAAATTGAACGTACTCGGCGTTGATGACGCGCGCCCCGGCCCGGTAGGCCATCGCCAGCCCATCGCCCCGGGCGCCCTCCGGGTTGGTGGTGTGGCGATAGATGCGACCCAGCCCGCCGGTGGCCAGAATGGTCGCTCCGGCCAAATAGCGGTGAACGGTACGCTGGGGCCGCTCGAAGACGTAAGCGCCGTAACAGGTGATAGGCTCGTAGATGGTCAGAGGGTCGTGGGCGTGGTGGGGAAACGTGATCAGGTCCACCCCGGTGGCGCCGGTGACGATGCGGACGTTGGGCCGCTCGCGCAAGGCAGCGATGAGGGCCTGGATGATGGCCTGGCCGGTGGCGTCGCCGACGTGCAGGATGCGCGGGCGCGAGTGGGCCGCCTCCCGGCCGTAGACCGGTCGCCCGTCTGGCGTTTGGTCAAAGGAGACACCGGCGGTCTCTATGAGCACCTCACGGACCAGATCGGGGCCTTCCTCGGCGAGGATGTGGGCAGCGGAAGGTAAGCTGAGGCCGGCACCGGCGGCCAGGATGTCCTCGACGATCAGGTCGGTGCTATCCTCCTCACCCAGGGTGACGATGCCTCCCTGGGCGTAGCGGGTGTTGCTTTCCTCCGGCTCGGCGGCGCGGGTGATGACGGTGATCTGCCGCTGGGTGTCCTGCGCCAGCCGGAGCGCTGCCGACGCGCCGGCAATGCCGCAGCCGATGATCAGAACGTCGGTCTGGTGGGGGCTCACGAGCCGATCTCCAGCATGCGCTCCAACGCCACTCGCGCGTAGCGGGCCACCTCGTCTGGAACGGTGACCCGATTGATGACCTCGCCCCGGACAAGTCCCTCCAGCACGCGGGCCAGCTTTTCCGGCGTGATGAGGTTCATCGTCCGGCAATAGCTCGGCTGAGGGGAAGCCGAAGGGCTGCGCCCTGAGCTTGTCGAAGGGCCGCGCCCTGAGCTTGTCGAAGGGCTGCGCCCTGAGCTTGTCGAAGGGCCGCGCCCTGAGCTTGTCGAAGGGCCTAGCCGAAGGGAGACGATGTGTTGTTCCGGGTGCTCGTTCGCCAACCGGTTGACCAGGTTGAATTCGGTGCCGATGGCCCACCTGGTTCCCGGCGGGGATTCCTCCACGCGGCGCACGATGTAAGCAGTGGAGCCGGCCTCGTCGGCCAGGTCCACGACCTCCATCGGGCACTCGGGATGAACGATCACCCGGATGTCCGGCTCTCGCTCACGCCAGGCCGTCACATCCTCCGGGTGGAAGCGCTGGTGGACGGCGCACCAGCCCCGCCAGAGGAAGATTCTAGCTCGCCGCAGAGCCTCGGCATCGTGGCCGCCGAAGGGAAGGCTCGGATTCCACAGGAGCATCTCCCCCGGCGGAATCCCCATCCGCTTGGCCGTGTTGCGGCCCAGGTGCTGATCGGGGAAGAAGAGAACACGAGGCTGCTGCTCAAGCGCCCATGAGAGAATCGCCTGTGCGCTGGACGAGGTGCAGACCAGTCCACCGTGCTGCCCACAGAAGGCTTTCAGATCGGCAGTCGAGTTCATATAGGTCACCGGCGTAACCTCACTCTCGACGTCCATTACTTCACCCAGTTGCGCCCACGCCCGCTCCACGTCCGCCAAGTCGGCCATAGCCGCCAGGGGGCAGCCGGCCTCCAGATCAGGTGTGAGCACGGTCTGGCCGGGTTGAGCCAGGATAGCAGCAGTCTCGGCCATAAAGTGCACGCCGCAGAAGACGATGTACTTGGCCTCAGGGCAACTGGCTCCGTCACGGGCCAACTTGAACGAGTCGCCTCGGAAGTCGGCGAATTGGATGACCTCGTCTCGCTGGTAGTGGTGGCCGAGGATGACCAGTTGGTCGTCCATCTCCGCTTTCAAAGTCGAGATTCGTGATTCGAGGTTCGTAGTTCGTGTTGCGTGTCCCGTGTTGCGTGTTCCGTGTTGCGTACCGCGTGTTGTGTGGTTTGGGGTTGCGATCTTCATACTCAGGTCGAGCGCTGGCGCGGAGTGGGTCAGCGCCCCGACTGAGATGTAGTCCACGCCGGTGGCGGCGATGGCGGCGACGCGCTCCAGATTGACGTTGCCGGAGGCCTCCAGCGGCACCCGTCCGGCGGCCAATCGCACCGCTTCCTGCATCTCGTCCAGGTTCATATTATCCAACATAATGCGATCCACGTCCAGCAGCAGCACCTCGCGCAGCTCGTCCAGATTCCTGACCTCGACCTCGACAGGTAGGTCAGGATGGGCAGCGCGGGCCTGCTCGACGGCTCCGGTGATCGAACCGGCAGCGTCAATGTGATTATCCTTGACTAGCATCATATCGTATAGGCTCATACGGTGGTTCCGCCCGCCCCCCATCCGCACGGCGTACTTCTCCAACACGCGGTAGCCGGGATGGGTCTTGCGGGTGTCCAGGATGGTAGCCTGGGTGCCGGCGACCGCGTCCACGAAAGCGCGGGTGAACGTGGCGATGCCGGAGAGATGCTGCAGGAAGTTGAGCGCGATCCGCTCTGCCGCCAGCATCTCCTGCCCCGGGCCGATCACCTCAGCCACCAAGTCGCCCGGCCTGACCCGGGTTCCATCTTGGATGTGGGCGGTGAAGCACGAGCCAGGGCTCACACGAGAGAAGACCACCTCGGCAACGGGCAACCCGGCGATGATCCCCTCCTTCTTGGCGACGATGCGCCCGTGGAGCGTCAGGTTGGCCGGCAACACCGCCGCGGAGGTCATGTCACCCGGCCCGATGTCCTCTGCGATGGCCAGTTCGATGAGTGGCTGAGCAGCGCCGAGAATGTCATCCATTTGCTTTCACCTGAAACACGGGTGGCATGGCACGTTTGTGGGTAGAGCCGGCCATCATGCCCCGCACCTTCTCCAGCGTGGCCGGTGCGATACCGGAAGTGTCCCCCGCAGCAATGGCCGCCAGCACCTGGTCCAGTTCGCGGTAGGTGATGCCCATCTCTCCCTCGTCGGTCTGACCGGGCCACAGGCCTGCTGAGGGCGCTCGCTCGACGACCTCTGGCGGCACGCCCAGTTCGCGGGCCAGTTCCCATACCTGGGTCTTGTTGAGATCACCCAGGGGCAAGAGATCCACACCGCCGTCGCCGAACTTGGTGAAATAGCCAACTTCAATTTCCGTCTTGTTGCCGGAGCCCAGCACCAGGTAGTTGCGGGATTGGGCCAGGTAGTAGAGGGTGATCATCCGCAGGCGGGGCTTGATATTGGCGGCGGCCAGGGGCTGGTCCGAAGGCGGCAGGACAGCCGTCAGCGCGTCGTAAGCGCTGCTCAGGTCCACCGTGACAGTGGAGAGGCCAAGTGTATCGGCGACGAGTTGTCCCAGCGCAGTGTCCTCCGACACGGAGTGACAGGGCATCAGCGCGGCCAGGACGCGCTCGGGGCCGACGGCATGCACCGCCAGCGCAGCAGAGGTGGCCGAATCCACCCCGCCGCTGAGACCGACGACAAAACCGTCGGCGTTGGCAGCGGCGAGTCGTTCGCGAAGCCAGGCAGCGATTTGATCGGGAAGGGACATAGATGTCTCCTTGTTTCGGTTTTCAGGTTCCAAGTTTCGGGTCGAACTGAAGCCCGCCATTTGAAACCTGAAACAGAGTTTACGTGAGGTGACCGACGACCTCAATGCCATTCAGAGCCATATGATACAGGAAAACGCTGTGCAGCAGGTCACCGTCGTGGGGAAGGATGCCCAGTTCCGCCGCCGTCTCCACGGGCATGTCGTAAGTCTGCACGCAGTCGGCGGAGACGATGACGCGAGTGTCTTGCAGCCCTAGGACGTTGGCCCTCAGGCGCAGGTACATCGCCGCCTGATAGACGCAAATGTCCGTACAATCACCGATGACGACGAATGTGGTGACCTCCGGGTGGTCCTCCAGCCAAGGAGCCAGGTCGGTGCCGATATCGCAACTGATGGAGTTCTTGGGGATGACAACAAAGAGATCGGAGAAGGGTAGAGCCTTCAATTCGTCAACCGTCTCGCTTTCCGACGTACCGGCTACAGCATGGCGAGGGAAGGCAGAAAACTCGATGGCATTGGAGGCATGGGTGTCCTGGGGCAGCAGAAAATGACAAACTCCCAGGTCGTGGGCGCGCTGGAAAAGGCGCACCGCGGCAGGGATGACGCCTGCCACACGGGGGCTGGCCAGCGGCCCCTCGCAGCAGAAACCGTTCGTCAGGTCCACCGCGACCACCGCCACCTGCGCAGGATCGGAGACGATTTCCTCCAGGTTCATCTCTGGCAACTGCCCCTCCCACCGTGCCAACCAATCGAGGAAAGGTTTGCTCTCAGCCATTTTTCACCTCCAAAATTGGTGTAAAACATACACTAACTTCCGATAAAAAAGAAGAAGATAGTTAGTGTGTACCATACACTAATATAACTCTGAAAGCGGGATTTGTCAAGGGAACAAGCGTCGGGCCTTTACCTCTGCCACGGCGTCATCGCGGAAGTGGTACAGTTTGGCCGGGCGGCCCTCCCCGGTACGGTACCCACCGGCCTCCTCGATGACTCCTGCGCTGAGAATCTTACGGCGGAAGTTGCGCTTGTCCAGTTCCTCCCCCAGGATGATCTCGTAGGCGACCTGTAGCTCGCTCAGGGTGAAGGCTTCCGGCAGGAGTTCGAAGCCCACGGCGGTGTACTCCAGTTTGTAACGCAGCCGCTGCAAGGCGTAGGCCAGGATGTCGGCGTGATCGAAGGCTAATGGGGGCAGGTCATATACAGACCACCAGCGGGCCTCGGCAGCATCATCTCCGGCGTGGGGATGGATTGCGGTAGCGGGAACCAAGGCGAAGTAGACCACCGTGATGACACGGCCCCGGGGGTCACGGCCCGGATCGCCGAAGGTGTAAAGCTGTTCCAGGTAGACATCCCGGACGCCGGTCTCCTCCTCGAGTTCGCGCAGCGCCGCTTCCTCCAGCGACTCATCAATGTCCACAAAGCCACCAGGAATGGCCCACATGCCCTCGAAAGGCGGATGCTTGCGCTTGATGAGCAGCACGTGGAGAGCATTTTCGCGCAAAGTGAAGATAATGACATCCACAGTGACAGATGGATGTGGGTAGTCTTTCAGTGACATTGCCACTGCTCCGTTGGAGGCGGCTGATCGAAACCCAATTCACCGACCCACGAGACTGATCGGGTGTGAACTCAGGCGCCGCGCGGGTTTGCAGGATGCCCTTCACTACAGAATGCCCTGCAAAACCAAAACAAGTCGCGAATTGGACGCCCGGTCGGGTAGCCAGGGGGCATTGCTGCCCCCCAGGTAGCGACAGGTAGGGCTTTACAGCCTTTCCCCCGCTCCAAACCGTGCGTGCGGCTTTCACCGCCCACGGCTTTCCAGTTGGGTCTGCGTACTTTGCAAGGGTGGACGGGTAGTTACCTACCGAGGGGCGCACCAGCTAAGTGTCTCCACCGCCGTCATCTGCTTTCCCCTCTCGATCCATTATCTTGCATTTCCTTAGTACAGCAAGGCATAGATTCGTTCCGAGTTTCCCGTTCGCCACGCCGCCCGGAGCTGAACCGCTCGGCTGAGCTCGCGACGAAGCCTCCGGGCTGAAAGAGCAAAGCCCTACGGGCTAGAGCGGCCCTGATTCAGCCCCGAAGGGGCTTCGTTCTTTCAGCGCGGGGTCTTCAGCCCCGCGCTGGCACCGGACAAATTGGGAACGAACTTGTGGAAGGCTGTACTTAGACTTACCCTAGCGGTCCTTCACCCTGTCCCGTCCATTGCAGACGGGCCTTTGGCTACTACGCCGCCTCCGTCCTCTCTTCTGCGTGACGTTTATCGCAGATTTCTGTTCGTCAGCATAGGCCACAGGGTTAGCCCGGTCGTCCGATTTGTGGCTATCAGAAGCCGGTACATTGTCTGGAGGCTTCATACAGAAATACCACGACTATGAACTTGCCTGTGGCAATTCGGGTGTAGTTTGGGTGTTGCTGCCTGCCGCTATCCTCAGACAGTCCGCCCCACGTTGCCATTTTGG
>JBHIET010000035.1:0-33253 GCA_046760785.1 Anaerolineae bacterium
TATGATCTGTACAATCACTGTTACGATTTCCAGGGGTGCGAAAAACAGGCTTAGAACAATGGCACTAACTTTTCAGGTTGCGCGAGGCTGAAGCCCCCGCGCTGAGAGAGCGAAGCCCCTTCGGGGCCGGATTTTAGCCCGTAGGGCTTTGCCCTTTCAACCCGGAGGTTCACCTCCGGGCGACGCAGTGCTAAATGCTAGTGACATTGCCCTTTTAGCCTACATTAGGGGCCGGCGGGCGAGAAGCGCGGGGCGCTGTCCTGAGCCCTTCGACTCCTTCGGCTTCGCTCAAGGCCGGCTTTGTCGAAGGACCGCGGGGCTTGTTTTGCCAGCGTGGGGTCTCGTCAGGCGGCCTGCGTCTTGTAGAGATGGTAGGCGTCGCCCACCGTCTTCACCTCCCAGGCTGCCTCCATCGGGATGCTGATCCCCATCTCCTCCATACGCAGCATCAGTTCCACCATTTGGATGGAGTCGGCGAGTAGATCATCTAAAAATGAAGCCTCACGGACGACTTTGCCTTCCTCTACCTGAAGTTCTTCGGCGATGATACGTCTGAATTTCTCGAAAGGAATGGGGTCGTTGTTGGGATTTTCCCTCATCGTGGCTTACCTCTCCATCTCTTCCAGTGCTACCTCGCGCAATTTGAACTTCTGCGGCTTGCCTGTTCCTGACCGAGGGAACTCAGTCACGAACCGCACGCGGCCAGGGATTTCGTAGGGCTCCAACTCCGCCCGGCAGAAGTCCAGGACCTCTTGGGCCGTCATCTCCGCCCCATTCTCGAGGATGACAAAGGCCCACGCGCTTTCTCCTCCCACGGCGGAGGGCACCCCCACCACCGCCACCTCTCGAATCTTAGGATGGGAGGTCAGATAGCTCTCAATCTCGGCCGGATAGATGTTCTGCCCACCCCGGATGATCATATCCTTCTTGCGCCCCACGATGCGCAGGTATCCCTCGCCATCTATCATCGCCAGGTCGCCGGTGTAGTACCAGCCGTCCTCGTCCATCACCTCGGCTGTCATCTCCGGGGCGCGGTAGTAGCCCAACATCACGCTGTCGCTGCGGCAGACCAGTTCCCCCACCCGCCCCCGGGGTAACTCGCGCCGCTGTTCGTCCACGATCTTGATCTCCATCCCCGGCATGGGACGCCCCACCGTCTCGGCCTGCCGCTCGTTGGAATCGGCCAGGCTGGTGGCGGCGATGCCCCCGCCCGTCTCCGTCGCGCCGAAGCCGATGTGGACCGCGCAGCCGAAGCGACGCTGGATCTCTCGCGCCAGGTGCGGCGGGCACGGCGCGGCGCCGGTCCCGCAGATGAGCAGCGACGAAGTATCGTAGCTTTCGAACTCCCGCAGCCTCAGCATCACCTGGAAGGCCATCGGTATCGCGATCAGGACGGTCACCCGCTCCTGCTCCACCAGCCGTAGTGCCTCGCGGGGGTGGAAGCGCGGCATCACCACCAGCCGGTCGCCCATCAGGAGCGCCTGGAGCATGACCTCCAGCCCCGTGGTGGTGTGCCACCCGGCGGTGGAAAGCATGGTCTGGGGCCGGCCGGCGGCGCGCAGCAACCGCTCCCGGTAGCGCGCCAGGGCTTTGACCGTCTGCCCCAGCATCTTGAGGCTGGGCCGCCGCATCCACAACTCGCGCAGTTTGATGCTCGCCACGACCGGCGCGATCAGGCTGCGGTGGCTGTGCATCGTCCCCTTCGGCGCCCCGGTCGTGCCGGAGGTGTAGAGCAGGGCCAGGAGGTCGTTGGGCGAAACGTCGGTCGGCGACAGATCCACTTCTGTGGACATCAGGTCGGCCAGGCTTCGCTGTGAGCGCTCAGCCGAACGGTCCGTGGTAGGGATGACGTGACGCAGACTGGCAGCCTGTTGAAGCACCTCGTCCTCGATGGGGCGGAAGGTCACCAGCGCCACAGGCTCTGCGTTGCGCAGCACGCCGCTCAGTCCCCGGCGGCGCAGTTGGATATTGAGGGGTGAGATGACCGCGCCCAGTTGGGCCACGGCGAAGAACAGCGTGGCAAGCTCAACGCCAGGTGGCACGAAGGCGGCGACGTTGTCCCCCTTGCGTATACCCAGCCCGTGGAGGCCGCGCGCCAGCGCATTGATGCGCTCCAGCAGTTGGCCGTAGGTAACCCGGACCTCGCCACAGACCAGTGCTTCCTGGTCGCGGCGAGAGTCGGCCACGTGGCGAATGGCCTCCGCCATCGTCATATCCGTGCTGAGCATCCAGGCACCTCACAGTTTCATCTGATACAGCCGGTAGTGCTTGTACCGTTCCGCTCCCAAGCGATGGGCGATGAGGTTCACCATGGGGTTCAACTCCGAAGTGAGGGAGCCGTCCAGCCACTCGTAGCCCCTGTCGTACACCGCTTTGACGGCTTCCATGTATAGCAGGGCGTCAATGCCCCGGCGGCGATACTCCTCCAGGATACCCATTAACTTGAAGGTGACGACGTCAATCTGGCGCATGTAGCGCTTGATCATGAGCCAGCCCAGGGGGAAGAGCCGACCATTGAGTTGAATCAACACGCGGTTGACGTCAGGGATGGCGATGCAGAAGCCGACCGGTTTGCCTTCCATCTCGGCGAAGAGCGCCAGGTCCGGGTCCAGGAACGGGCGGATCTGGTTGGCAAGGCGGTAGAACTCGGCCTCGGTCATCGGAATGTGGTCGGGGATATGGCTCAAGGTGATGTCAAAGAGGTAGTGCGCGGCGGAGATCTCCTCGTCCCAGTTCTCCAGGCAGGCTTTGCGGATGGTGACGTTGGCCACCCGTCGTGCCACGTCGGCCACACGAGAGAGTTCCGGCGGGATGTTCTTCAGTTCCTCGCCGATCTGCGCGCGGAACGCCCGCCAGGCAAAGAGATCGTGGTCCTTCTCCATCCCGTATCGCTCCAGGAAGTCTTTATAGTACGGCGGGGTGTGGGCCTCCAGCATCACCGGCGGGCAGTCGGCCCCTCCGATCAGCACGCCCGGACAGTCATTGTTGGTGAAACTGGTGGGTCCGCGTACCAGCGGCATGTCGCGCGCCCGCAGCCATTCACAGGCAACGTCCAGCAAATGCTCGGCGACGGCGTAATCCTCGATGGCCTCGAAGAAGCCGAAGCCACCTTCCGGCTGACCCAGATACTCGATGCGGTTATGATCTATGAAGGCGGCGATGGTGCCCACTGCCTCTCGGCCTCGGCGGGCCAGAAAGAGTGCCACGTCGGCGTGCTTGTAGAAGGGACCTCTGGCAGGGTCCAGATACTCAAGCCGCTCGGAGATTAGAGGCGGTACCCAGTTCGGATCACCCTTGTAGACCCGCCAGGGGAACTTGACGAAGGCCCGCAGGTCGCGCCGGGTGGTGACCGGTTGAATGTGGATGGATGACATTGCTCTTGACTCCTCTCCGCTGTCTCGGCGGTGTGCTTCCATTATTATGGGTCTCACCCGCAGGGATAGCAGGTGGTAGGCCCAGGCGGAGCCGTCCCAGCGGCCCAGGGTGTCGTGCCCTACGAGATACAGCCTGCCGCCCTCGCGCAGCATCTCCGGCACACCGCTGGCCCAGTCCCACGCAAACGCGGTCTCCACGCCATCCACGCTCTGCATCACCCACAGCCCCGCCGCGCTGTACGTGTACACCAGCGTGGCCGCGCCCTCCGCCCGGCGGCATTGTATGCGTACGTAAACGTGCCGTCACTCACCAGGTTGCCCCGGTCATCCCAAGTATACGTCACACCGTCCACGCTTGTCAAGCGATCGGCGGAGTCGTAGGCGTAGGTGTGGACGCAGGTTTAGTCCAGGTGTATAGATCGTTATACACATTGTCCTGCAGACTGTATGCCCGGTGCTCCTCGTAGGGTGCAGCCCGGCACGGTGCAGTGGTTGCTCTCCCCGCTCCAGTACTGCTCGCCGCCTTTGTCGGCGCGGAAGCAGTAGTCGCCATTCCCCCCCTCGTAGGGGGGGGCAGGGGGGGTGTAGTTCTGCGGATAGCCAGGCAGTGCCCCAGCGTTCCGTCCCGCTGGCGCACTGCCCGGCCCTGGTCATCGTATTCAGTACGTTCGACGACGTGGTCGGCCGGGTCGCGCACGTCACATAGCAAATGGGTGCCCGTATAGGCGTATGTCCAGGCAAGACCGCGCGTGTCGGTCACCACTGTCAGGTCGCCCGCCTCGTCGTAGCCGTATTGCACGGTGCGGTTGATGGGGTCGCGCACCTCCGCCAGGCGACCCTGGCCATCGTACGCGAAGGCCAGGAAGCGTTCCCCGGTACCATCCTCCACGCGCACCAGTTGCGTGCCGCTGTAGGTTAGCGCAGTGACCTGGCCCTGAGGATCGCGGATCTGGGCCAGGCGGCCCGCGCTATCGAAGAGGTACGTGCTCTGGCCCACGCCCGTGAGCGTATAGGTGTAGGGTGAAGTCAGCGTGCGGGTGAGCGTGGCCCAGACGCCGGGGAAGGGGGTGTAGGTGCCATCTTCGTCGTCGTGGAAGCGGAAGCGGGCACCGTGGCAGCCCTTGACGATGACGGTATTCGGCTCACCGCCGGGCTCACCGGGAAGGGGCGATCGATCCACCGAAATCAAGATCTCCTCGGGGCGGCACAGGCAGAAAGTCCCGTCATAGGATACTGCGTTCACGCTATGAGACGCCTCCGGGACGGAGGCTTTGAGCCCAAGAAAAGAATGCGATTGCCCTGTGTGCTGTCTGGCTCAAGCACCGGGCCAGGAAGGGAGTTCATACGCTGCCAGTCCCCCCGTAGGGTGTTGGTCGCCCGGCTCCGCCCGGACGTTCACGCCCGCGCGAGCTTGAGAGCCTGCCGGGGCATGAAGTGCTCCGGCTACCGGGCAGCGTCGGATGAATCCGACTGGAAATGGTCTCCACGAAGGCCAAAAGCCCCGTTCACGGGGCGCGGCTTTCTAGCCCGGACACTTTAGTCGGGGCGAAGAGACGCACAGTGTCAATGTCACTGTGAACCAGCCCGAATTTGTACGGACTCGCTTTTCAAGATCAACAACACTCTACAGGGGGACTCGCTATTCTTCGCCAAAGACGACCGCCGTGAAGGTATACAGCGTCGCCCCCTCCTGCCAGCAATCCGTTGGCAGCCCGGCCTTAAGACACAGGTTGTCCAGGAACTCTTCCCGGTCCCAACCCTCCTCGACCGGCACCTGGGGCAGGAGCAGCCCCTGGCGACCATCCTTGAAAATCATCAGCCCGTGGACGCCCACCTGGATCTGCTCCACGTCTGTCACCCGATGGAAGGGAGAGAGGACAGAAATCTCGACGGTGACGCCAGCAAGTTCCTCCGGCGTGAGGGGCGGGAAGCGATGATCCTCGGTAGCCGCCGCTACCGCCATCTGCTGTACCACTTGATAGAGAGGCTGGTCGGCACGGGTGTGGCCGATGCAGCCGCGTAGTTGCCCGTTCTCTTTCAGCGTCACGAACACCCCAGAGCGGCGAGTCAGGGCCGGGTCTTCGGCCTCGTAGTCGGGGATGGTTCCGTCTTTCAGGTAAGTTTCCAGCGTGGCGCGGACCAGGGTTAGCAGTTCCTCCCGCTGCTCCCGCGTCAGGTCTGGCGGCTCGTAATGCCAGAACATGACCGCCCCATAGCCCACCACCTGCCCCCGGTCGCCATGGGGGGAGTCGCCGGAGTTGGCATAGCGCAGGACGGTCACCGTCTCGGCCCCCAGGCCCGCTGCCACGCGCATCGTCACCAGAATAGGCCCCTCGCCACAGGCACAGGTCGCCAGGTTAGGAAAGCCCGCGACCATCAATCCCTCTATCGTCTCCCGCACTCGCGCCGGGCCAAAGGTCTCGATGGCCCCCAGCGTGGCCCCGTCCACGACGCGGGCGTCGTCATAGCTGGGGTAGTGGGAGAGGTCAGAACTGGCGATGACGACCGCCCGCTGGCCAGGGAGTGCCTCCAGCAGCGCACCTGCCAGAGCCTGCACCGTCTCCTCGTCGTCGGCGCCCATCAGCACTGGCACGAGGCTGCAATTGGGGCAAACCCGCTGGAGGAAGGGGAGTTCGATCTCGATGGGATGCTCCCCTTCGTGGGCGGCGGGGTCAAAGGTGATGCGCGGATCGGCTTCTACGAGCGCCTGGGCCAGCTCTGCATCTACCGGCACCACGCCCAGCGGCGTCTCGAAGCCACCCTCGGCCCAGACGGAGATGGGGTCCGAGAGAGGAGATTGGTGATCGGCGGCGATGATGACGGCGACATCGTACTCGGCCCTCTCCAGCTGCTTGAAGCCGCAGGCAGCCACCGGCCCGGAGTAGACGTAGCCAGCGTGGGGCACGATGAGGCCGATGGGCGCCCCGTCTACCGGCGCGACCGCCTCCAGGAAGCCATCTACCATCTGCGTCAGTTCGTCGGGGTCGCCGGGATACCAGGAGCCAGCGACGACAGCGGGGCGCATCTGACCGGGGGGCACGGTGAGAGAGGGAAGTGCAGTGGGGAGGGAGGCCGCCGTCCCTGTGGCCTCCGCCGTTGGCGTAGCGGCTGGCGTGGCGCAGGCGGAGAGAAGCAAAGCGACCAGGACTGCCGCCGGCAAGAGTTTCAGGTTACACGTCACACGTTTCATGCTGCCCTCCAGTATCTGTCGTCCAGTATCCAGCTCACTGATCCGGCGGTCCTGGTGGTACCTGCACCGGCCGCCCTGCCGGTTCGCCGGACCACCACACGCCGGGGATAGGCTCGCCACAGTAGGCACAAGCTCCGTCCCGCAGGTGGTACTCCACCACTGTGAACCCCTGCCGTACGATGATCGCTTTCCCACAGGCGGGACAGTAGGTGTTGTTGCCCGGATGGCCCGGCACGTTGCCCACGTAGACGAAGCGCACCCCCTCTTCCAGCGCGGTCTCCCGCGCCCGATCCAGCGTTTCCACCGGCGTCGGCGGCAGGTTAGTCAGTTTGTACTCCGGGTGGAAGCGGCTGAAGTGGAGCGGCACGTCCGGGCTCAGGTCCCGCGCCACCCAGCGGGCCAGCGCCCGCAGTTGCTCCAGGCTGTCGTTCAGCGTCGGCACCACCAAATTGACGATCTCCAGGTGGATGCCGCTCTCGTAGACGGTACGGATCGCCCCCAGCACCGACTCCAACTCCGCCCCGCACACCTCCCGGTAGAACGTCTCGTCGTATCCCTTGAGGTCAATCTTGATTGCGTCCGCCGCCGCGCACAGCTCTCGCAAAGGCTCCGGGTTGATAAACCCGGCGGAGATGACCACACTGCGCAATCCAGCCTCTCGCGCCAACTGTGCCGTCGCCAGCATGTACTCGTAGAAGACCATCGGCTCGGAGTAGGTGTAGGCGATGACCGGCGCCTCGTACTGCTGTGCGTAGCGGACCACGTCCTCCGGCGGGAGGTCGGCGTTCTGGGTCTGCTCGGGCGTGACCTGGGAGATTTGCCAGTTCTGGCAATAGAGGCACCGAAGATTACATCCAGCGGTCGCGATGGAGAAAGCGGCAGCGGTGGGCAGGTAGTGGTAGAAGGGCTTCTTCTCGATGGGATCAATGTGCACCGCGCAGGGGTTGCCGTAGACCATCGAGTAGAGCCGGCCGCCCCGGTTCTCCCGCACCCGGCAGTGGCCCCGCTCGCCGTCGGCGATGACGCAGCGGTGGGGGCAGAGGGTGCACTGGACGTAGTCGCCGGTGTGAGGGATATGGCAGTAGGAGACAGACAGTGGCTCTTCAACTGTGCTGTGGCAGGAGGCGCAGTCCAGCGAACCCTCGCTCGAGAAGGAGGCGTAGTAGCGCGCCTCAACCGACCAGGGATTGGGAGGTTCGGCCGGCGCAGTCTCGCCCATGCCTTCCGGGGACCCCTCCCACCAGTGGTTGCCGGAGAGGCCCGCTGCCGCACCCACACCGCAGGCGGCCAGCGCCCCGGCACCGAGCAAGAACTGACGGCGTGTAACCTTGCCCATCGCCTACCTCACAACCTGACACGGAACACGCAATACGTAGCACGTGTTTAGTATTACGTGTTGCGTACCAGACTAAATCTCAGAACCCGTGCAGGCTCTCCAGCCGCACCACGCGCACCAGCCAGGGCACGCCGATGAAGGTGAAGAGCACTAACCCGAAGCCAGCCACGACCAACGCCGCCAGCCGCCGCCCGCGCCAGCGGCGCAGCGTCCGCACGTGCAAGACCAGAAGATACCATAGCCAGGTGATCAGCGCCCAGGTCTCCTTGGGGTCCCAACCCCAGTAGCGGCCCCAGGCGTTCTGCGCCCAGATGGCGCCGGTGAGGATGCCCAGCGTGAGCCAGGGAAAGCCCAGCGCCACGACCCGCTCCATCGTGTGTTCGATCTCCTCACCTTCCCCAACCTCCCCTATAAGGAGAGGAGCCACGCGCTTGCCCCCGGCCAGCGATTCCCGCCGCATCAGACGCATCACCCCCAGCCCGGCCGCCACCGCAAAGGCAGCGTACCCCACCATCACAGCCAGCACGTGCACCTGCAGCCAGACTGAGCGCAGCGCCGGGAGAAGCGGTGCGATGGCCCGTTCGGCGGCAGGACGGGTGACGGCATAGGTCGCCACTAGGAGCGCCATCGCCAGTGCAAAAGCTCCCGCTCTACGCTCGTGCCAACTGGCCTCCAACAACAGGTAGATGGCGACGATGGTCCAGACAAAACAGAGGGCGAACTCGTATCGGTTGGTCAGCGGCCAATGGCCAGCCCCCAGCCCGCGCCGGACCAATCCCGCCATCAGCAGTACCCAACTGATGACCGTCGTCCCCGTGGCCACGCGACCTGTCCAGCGCCCTCTACGGATCAGATGGACAATGTAAGCGCCCACCGCCAGCCATAAAGCGAGATAGGCCAGCGAGAACATATCTTCCTATCCAATCACTGTCGTTGTGGGGCCATAGGTATCCCCCGTGACCCGCTAGTGAATCGCCTCTAACAGTTCTCAGCCATCACGCCGTATCCATCGGCATTGGGATGAACCGCGTCATGCATCAAAGACTCCCAAGCACGGCCTGTGCTCGGATCGTAGAAATCGTCCTAATTGGCGGTGGTCAACGGCTTGCTCTTCGTCTCAGAAGAGATCACCCTGACCCAATTCATTGTATCACAATTTCACACCGATTGCCAATCCGGCGCTGAATGAGGGGGCATTTCAGTCCTGGGGCAAACAGACCCTCCCGCAGCTTGCCAACGTCGTTTTCGCTCCATACAGCGCGCGCTCCAGGCGGGCACTCGCTGCGCCATCAGAACCTGTGGGAGGGTTCGCCCCCGAAATTGAAATGCACTCCTGAATCGTCGCTCCCTGTCAGCGGTCCGGCTGGCACTGGACAAACTGGCTCGTTAGTGGCATAATTGACCCTACTGTGGCCAAGGCATTCTCTCCATTAGAGCCATCAGACGCTTCGCGACTTGAGGCTGCTCAACCCGAAACCCCTTCCCTCCCCGTCGTCATCCTCTGCGGGGGGCAGGGTACCCGTATGCAGAGCGCTACGCCTACTAAGAAAGAGCTGATCGAGATTGGCGGTCGCCCTATTCTCTGGCACGTGATGAAAATCTACGCCACATACGGACACACTCGTTTCATTCTCGCACTGGGCTATCAGGCCGAAGCACTCAAGCGGTATTTCCTCCAATACGAACCTATGAGTTGCGACTTCACCGTCCGTCTGAATCGGTCGGGTGCTATTTCCTACCACCAGTCCAACTCAGAGGAGAACTGGGTGGTCACGCTGGCGGACACAGGGCTTGATACGGAGAAGGGCTCGCGCGTTTATCGCGTCGCACAGTACATTGAAACCGATACTTTCTTCGTCACCTACGGCGAAGCTGTGGGCGACGTGGACCTGAACGCGCTGTTGGCCTTCCACCGACAGCACGGCCGCTTGGCGACCGTGACCGGCGTGCGCCCACAGTCGCATCTTGGCATCTTTCAGTTAAACGAGGCGGAGCAAGTGACCGGATTCGTTGAAAAGCCGCAACTGGAGCACTGGATCAACGCTGGCTTCATGGTCTTCGAGCGCGGGGTGCTGGACTATCTGTCCGACGGCGACGATGTCCACCTGGAGAGAGAGGCTCTGCCCCATCTGATCGCTGATGGGCAACTGATGATGTACCGCCACACCGGCTTCTGGCGCTCCATGAAAACCTTCAAGGATGCGCTGGAACTGGACGCCGTCTGGCGCCAAAGCGCGCCGTGGAAAGTTTGGAAGTGAGACGCTCCATGTCAAGTTCCTTCTGGTTCGACCGCTCCGTTCTCGTCACCGGTTGCGCCGGTTTTCTTGGTTCCTGGTTGACCATCGCTCTGGTCGAGGCGGGAGCTGCCCTCGTCGGCCTGATCCGCGATGAGGTGCCCTTCTCCCACCTGCGCATGTCCGGCTACCGGGACCGCATCGCCGTCGTGCGCGGTGACGTGACCGACTACGAACTGATCGAACGCGCGCTCAACGAGTACGAGGTTGACACTGTCTTCCACCTGGCCGCCCAGACCATCGTCCCCATTGCCAACCGAGCCCCCCTTTCCACCTTCGAGACTAATATCAAGGGCACCTGGACGGTGCTGGAGGCGGTCCGGCGTTCGCCCAAGGTCACCCACGTAGTGGTCGCCTCCTCCGACAAGGCTTATGGCGTGCACAAGAAACTGCCCTACACCGAGGATGCTCCCTTGCTGGGCTGCTATCCCTACGACGTGTCCAAAGCCTGCGCCGACCTCATTGCCCGCGCGTACGTCGCCACCTACGACCTGCCCGTCGCCGTCACCCGCTGCGCCAACCTCTACGGAGGCGGCGACCTGAACTGGAACCGCATCGTTCCGGGCACGATGCGCAGCGTCATCCGAGGCGAGCGCCCCATCGTCCGCTCCGACGGCACCCCCTTGCACGACTACCTTTACGTCCAGGACGCCGTCTACGCCTATCTGACGCTGGCCGAGCATGTGGACGATCCTGGGGTGAGGGGCGCAGCGTTCAACTTCGGGATGGACGATCCCAGATCTGTGCTCGAAATGGTGCAGGCCATCATCGCCATCTCAGACTACCCGAAGTTGGAGCCGGTGGTGCTGGCCGACGCACCCAACGAGATTCAGGCTCAGTACCTCGATACCAGCAAGGCCAGGCGCGTGCTGGACTGGACTCCCCGCTATTCACTTGAGGAGGGACTGCGGGAGACGCTGGAGTGGTATCGGGAGTTCCTGAGCGGATAGATTGGGCGGAGAAGCGCGTCCTCGTCACCGGAGCTACCGGCTTTATTGGGCAGCATCTGGTGCAGCGGCTGGTGGAAGCCGGAGCGCGGGTTTACGCGGGAGGAGCTCCCGACGAAGAGCCTGAGCGCATCGCCAGGCTGCCCGTGCAGGCTCAACGGTTGGCCTTTGACTTGCGCGATGCAGGAGCGGTGCAGGTCGCCGTAGCCAAGATTACGCCGTGGGTTGTCTTCCACCTAGCCGCCGTAGGCGTGACCGGCCCGAGCGTGGATCCGCTGGCTGCCCTGGCGGTGAACACCGGCGGCACGGTGCACCTGCTGGAGGCCCTGAGAGAGCGGGAGGTCGGGCGAATCGTGCTGGTGGGGACCTGCTACGAGTACGGCGCACGGGAAGCGATGGAGGGATTGGACCCTTTCAACGCCTACGCTGCCTCAAAGGTAGCCGCATGGGCCTTCGGGCGGATGTACTGGCGGGCGCACGGCCTACCCGTTATCACCACGCGGCCCTTCCAGATCTACGGGCCGGGACAACCAGACCACGCGCTGGTGCCCGCTGCCATCTGCGCGGCTCTGGCAGGGGAGGACTTCCCGATGACGCTGGGTGAGCAGGAGCGGGATTTCGTCTATGTGGACGATGTGGTGGAGGGGCTCCTGGGCGCTGCAGAAGCGCAGGGAATCGAAGGGTACAGCCTGGATCTGGGGACGGGGCGGGTCCACACCATCCGCCAGGTAGTAGAGCGCATCTGGGCGATGACGGAAGCGCGGGGACGGATACTGCCCGGCGCCCTGCCCTACCGTCCCGGCGAGGTGATGCACCTGGCTGCCGACGCTGGCCGCACGGCCCGGCTGATCGGCTGGCGGGCGCGGGTGGGGCTGGAGGAAGGATTGAGACGCACGATTGAGATGAAAGTAACGGGTGTATGAAGGGTGGTCGGAATCATATCTACTGGAGGTTTCCGTGACCGATTCTGAGGCCAATGCCCTCCGTTGCCAGATCCTTGATTTGGTGGCTCGCTACGTGCAGCAGGCTCACGCACCAGCCTCTTTCGTGCCAGGGAGGAGCCGGGTCAACTACGCCGGCCGCGTCTACGACGAGCGGGAACTGATCGCTGCCGTGGAGGCGGTACTGGACTTCTGGCTCACCGCCGGCCCGCGGGCGGAGGCCTTCGAGGACACGCTGGCCCGCTTCCTGGGCCTGCGCCACGCCCTGGCGGTCAACTCCGGCTCTTCGGCCAACCTGGTCGCCGTGACCACTCTCCGCTCCCGCCGCCTGGAACGACCGCTGGAGCCCGGAGACGAGGTCATCACCTCGGCGGTGGGCTTCCCCACCACCGTCGCCCCCATTGTCCAGAACAGGCTGGTGCCGGTGTTCGTGGACTGCCAACTGGGCACCTACAACCTGGACCCGGAACAACTGGAGCCAGCCCTTTCGGAGCGAACCCGCGCCCTCTTTTTCGCTCACACGCTGGGCAACCCGGTGGAGATGGGGCCGGTGATGGAGTTCGCCCGCGCCCACGGTCTATACGTCATCGAGGACGTATGCGACGCGCTGGGGACCAGCTACGATGGCCAGTTGGTCGGCACCTTTGGGGATCTAGCGACCCTGAGCTTCTACCCCGCCCACCACATCACCACCGGCGAGGGTGGCGCGGTGGTCACGGACGATCCACACCTGGCCCGCATCGCCCAGAGTGTACGGGACTGGGGCCGCGATTGTCGGTGCCGTCACGACAGCCCTCCCAACGGCGCATGCGGCCACCGGTTTGAGTGGAAGATTCCCGGCCTGGAGGAGCCTTACGACCACCGCTATCTGTTCGTGGAGATCGGCTACAACCTCAAGATGACCGATGTGCAGGCCGCCATCGGGTTGGCTCAACTGAACAAACTGCCAGACTTCATCGCTGCCCGTAAGCGCAACTTCGTCCACTTTTACGAAGGGCTGAAGCCCTACGAAGAATCCCTGATCCTGCCGGTGTGGAACGAGCGGGCCGACCCTTCCTGGTTCGTCTTCCCTATCACTGTCCGCCCCAGCGCACCCTTCACCCGGCGCGACCTGACCACTTTCCTGGAGGAAAGAAACATCGAGACGCGGCTGCTCTTCGCGGGCAACGTCGTTCGGCAGCCCGGTTACCGCCATATCGAACACCGCACCGTGGGCGATTTGCCGAACTCGGACCTTGTTCTCCGCTCTACTTTCTTCGTCGGCGTCTATCCGGGCCTGGACGACGCCCGCATCGCCTATATGCTCGACGCTTTCGCCGACTTTTTTGCCGCTGGATGAAGTGCACTATGATGGCTGATCCCTTCTTACATCAATTACTTTCTCTCCCCACAGTTCTTTATGCCCGTATGTCCCTCGATAGAAGGTGGGTGGCTTTCGAATGGTATCGCATCCACGAGAACCTGGACATCTTTGTGGTCCCTACCGATGGCTCGGCTCCCCCTGTAGTGCTCACCCACACCCCCGAGGCCACCAGGCTGGTCAGTTGGACATTTGACTCACAGGCCGTGATCGTGGCCGAAGACCACGACGGTGACGAGCGTAACCGCCTCTTTCGCGTACCCCTCGACCACCCCGGCGAGATGCAGCCCCTAACAGAAGACCGCCCACCCTACTTCATCTGGGGGGGAGACCTGCACCCGGACGGGCGCACGCTCTTCTATGGCGCTAACTACGACTTCGCGACTGACCAGGCAATTGAGCCGACCTGGATTTACCGCCACGATCTGAAGAGCGGGGAACGAGCACCTATCGCCCGTCCTCGCTGTCCTGCCTGGAGCGTTCCCAGCCTCAATCGCCCCGGAACACACTTGCTCTACGCCCGCAAAGATCGTCACCCGGCTGGACGCCAGTTTCACCTGGTGGACGTGGAGGGGCAGGAAGATCGTGAAATCCTCAACTTCGGCGACGAGGTCAAGGTTTTCGCCCGTTGGTTTCCCGACAGCGAGCACATCCTCGTCCTTTCCGAATCCCGCGATGGTCGCCCCCAGGAGCATCACAGCCTGGGTATCTACCATTGGCCCAGCGGCGAGATGCGCTGGCTGCTTGACGACCCTTCCCGAAACATCGAGGCCGCGTGGGTCTCCCCCGATGGCGTTATCGTAGTGGATGAGCTTCGCGAGGCGCGCCATCTACCCACTTTCCTCGATCCTGTCACCGGCACAGAGACGCGCTTTCCACAGCTGGTCGGCAACATGCCGCCCCTCGGCCGCGCCGCCGACGGAGCCTGGGTCGCCACCTACTATTCGGCAACTTCGCCTGTCGAATTGGTGCGCTTCGCGCCACATGCCAGCTCGCTCGACGGCTTGGTATCCCTGACCCGCGTCTGGGAACACACAGACCTCGACCCCGGTCGCCTCACGCCGGCCGAGGACTTTCGCTGGCGCTCCGTGGATGGTCTGGAAATCCAGGGATGGCTCTACCGGGCGCTACCCAACCCTCGCCGGGTGATTATCTACGTCCACGGCGGCCCAACCAGCCATTCCGAGGACCGCCTCAACCCACAGATTCAGTACTTTGTCTCCCGAGGCTTCAACGTCCTGGACGTGAACTACCGGGGGAGCACCGGCTTTGGGCTGAAGTTCCGTGAGTTGATCAAGGAGGACGGTTGGGGCGGGCGTGAGCAGGCGGATATCGCTGCCGGGGCCGAGGCACTGATTCGGGCTGGCCTGGCCGACCCAGGCCAGGTAGGTGTCACTGGCACTTCGTATGGGGGATACAGTGCGTGGTTCCTGATCACCCATTATCCTCAGGAGGTCATCGCCGCCGCCGCCCCTGTCTGCGGCATGACCGACCTGGTGGTGGATTACAACACCACCCGTCCCGATTTGCGCCCCTATAGCGAGGAGATGATGGGCGGCAGTCCACAGCAGGTACCTGAACGATATTATGAGCGCTCGCCGATCAACTTTGTTCGAAATATTCAGGGCCAACTGCTGATCGTCCAGGGAGCGCAGGACCCCAACGTGACGCCAGAGAATGTGCATCAGGTGGTCGAACGGCTGGATGCACACCGCATCCCCTACGAGTTGCTAGTTTTTGACGACGAGGGGCACGGCATCAGAAGGCCAGTCAACCAGGAGAAACTGTACGCACACCTGACGGCGTTCTTTGAGAAAACGTTGAGTACGTCCGCCGGGGAAAAATACCCCGATCAAGACGAATGAAACTTTCTATCATCGTTTGCGTCTACAATGAACGAGACACCGTCCTGACCGTCCTGGATCGCGTCCAGGGGGTGGACCTGGGACCCGGGTGGGAGAGGGAGATCATCGTCGTGGACAACTTCTCCACCGACGGCACGCGCGAGCTGCTCCAATCGGTGGACCTGCCGGACGTGCGCGTCATCTTTCACCCACGCAATCTGGGAAAGGGCACCTCGGTGTGTACCGGCATCGCTCACTGCACGGGAGACTACGCTATCATCCAGGACGCCGACCTGGAGTACGACCCGGCTGATTATTCTACCTTCCTCGACCGAGTTGCCAACGAGCACCCCGCCGCGGTCTACGGCTCCCGCACTCTGGGTGGGCGGGCGATCTACAAGTACGTGGCCAACTATCTTGGGGTGCGCTTCCTTACCTGGCTGACCAACCTCCTCTATGGTGGCCGCTTGACAGATGTAGCGACTGGCGCTAAGATGGTGCGGGTGGAGCTGTTCAAATCACTCCATCTCACCGGCTCGGGCTTCGACCTGGACTTCGAGTTGACCGCCAAGATCCTCAGGGCAGGGCACGAGATCGTCGAAGTGCCTATCACCTACCGCCCGCGCACCATCGCCGAAGGGAAGAAAATCCGCCCATGGGATGGGCTGCGAGCGATAAAAGTCATCATCCGTGACCGGCTCCTTCCGCTGAGCCAGGTCGTCCGGGAGGAGAAATGAACATCGTTATCACCGGCTCTATCGCCTACGATTACCTGATGACCTTCCCGGGTCGCTTCGCCGAGTATATCCTGCCCGATCAGATCGAGCATCTGTCCGTCAGTTTCTTGGTGGACGAGATGCGGCGGCAACGGGGCGGTTGTGCGGCTAACATTGCCTATAACCTGGCGCTGCTGGGGGAGCGCCCGCACGTGATGGGCACCGTGGGACAGGACTTCGGCGAGTACCGTGCCTGGCTGGAGCAGTGCGGCATGGACACCTCCCTCATCCACGACGAACTCGATCTGTTCACTGCTTCCTTCTTCGTCAACACCGACCAGGACGGCAACCAAATCGCCAGTTTCTACGCTGGCGCGATGGCCCGCGCCCGTAACCTATCCCTCCGTGACCTGGGAACCGACCCGGTTGATCTGGTCGTCATCTCGCCTAACGACCCAGAGGCGATGGTGAAATACGTCGCCGAGTGTCGTGAACTGGGCCTTCCCTACCTGTACGACCCCAGCCAGCAGATCATTCGTCTCTCCGGCGAGGCTCTGCAGAAGGGGCTCACGGGGTGTGATCTGCTGGTGATCAACGAGTACGAATTCGGGATGCTGCAGGAAAAGACGGGGTTGAGCGCCGAGGCCATCCACTCTGCGCCAGCCCGTGCCTGCATCGTCACGCTGGGGGCGGAGGGCTCGCGCATCTGGGCCGGGGAGGTCGTCTACGACGTCCCGGCGGTGCCGCCGGAGCGCGTTGACGACCCCACCGGCGTGGGAGATGCCTTCCGGGCGGGGCTGATCAAAGGGCTGGCCCTGGGCTTTCCGTGGGACCTGGTGGGGCGGATGGGAGCGCTGGCCGCTACCTACACCCTGGAGCAGCCCAGCCCCCAGAGTCACCACTACACACCGGCCGAGTTCGTGGCCCGCTTCCGCGAGCACTTTGACGATGGGGGGGCACTAGACGTGCTGTTGGAGTGCCATGTGGAAGGCTAGCAGACTCACCGATAAATCCCAAATCCTGGCCTATCTGGAGACCGAGCGCATTTATGCCGCGTACGCCATCGGCGACCTGGAGCCAAGGCTGTTTGCCCAGTGTGCGTGGTTCGGGGCGGAAAAAGATAGCCGGTTACAGGCCCTGGCATTGCACTTCGGCGGTCTAAGCATACCTGTCATATTCTTGATGGGAAACGCGGACGGCCTACGGGCCATTATTGAGAACGCGGTGCCTCTTGAACAGGTCTACTTCACCTGCCGTCAGGAACACCTGCCAATGACGCGAGATTTCTACGACTGGGAACCGATCCCGATGTGGCGCATGCTATTGCGTCCCGACCGTTTCCGGCCCGTGGCCGCTGATTGCGTCCCACTTACGTGTGATCATTCGGGACAACTGGCAGCCTTGTATGCCCACTACGAGGAGAACGCCTTCAGCCCCGCCCAGATAGCAGACGGTACTTTCTACGGCATCTTTGCGGATGGCCAACTGGTGGCGGCTGGGGGTACGCACCTGCTCAGCCCGACCTATGGCGTGGCAGCGGTGGGCAACGTTTTCACCCACCCACACTACCGGGGGCGAGGCTATGGCACGGCGATCACCAGTGCTGTCGTGGCCGAGTTGCGACATCGCGGCACCCGCGACATCGTGCTCAACGTCAGTCAGGACAATGCGACTGCCATTCATATCTACGAACGGCTGGGCTTTGAACATTACTGTTCCTTCCTCGAAGGCCCTGCCAACCAACCAACAAACCAACAACAACAAGGAGTCACGCAATGCCAACAGACCACGACATCAAAGACCTCGACCTAGCTACGGCGGGCCGGTTGCGCATCGAGTGGGCGGAACGGGAGATGCCGGTCCTGCGCCTCATCCGCGAGCGCTTCGCAGAGGAAAAGCCTCTGGCGGGCCTGCGCCTCTCCGCCTGCCTGCATATCACCACCGAGACGGCCAACCTGGCCCGCACCCTCCAGGCGGGCGGGGCGGAGGTAATCCTCACTGCCTCCAATCCCCTCTCCACCCAGGACGACGTGGCTGCGGCGCTGGTCTCCTACGACGAGGTCCCCGTCTTCGCCATCAAAGGCGAGGATAACGAGACCTACTACAAGCACATCCACGCCGCGCTCGACCACCACCCCCACATCACAATGGACGACGGGGCGGACCTGGTGAGCACCCTTCACAAGGAACGCACCGAATTGATCGGCGACGTCATCGGCGGCACTGAGGAAACCACCACCGGCGTCATCCGCCTGCGGGCGATGGCGAAGGACGGCGTGCTGCGTTACCCCATCGTCGCCGTCAACGACGCGATGACCAAACACCTCTTCGACAACCGGTACGGCACGGGGCAGTCCACAATGGACGGCGTCATCCGCGCCACCAACGTCCTCATCGCTGGCAAGACCGTCGTCATCGCCGGCTACGGCTGGTGCAGCCGGGGCATTGCGCTTCGCGCCAAGGGGCTGGGCGGTAACGTCATCGTGACCGAGGTAGACCCGTTGCGGGCGCTGGAGGCGGTGATGGACGGCTACCGGGTGATGCCGATGCAGGAGGCCGCGCCGCAGGGGGACATCTTTATTACCTCCACCGGCGACATCAACGTGGTTGACCGGCAGCACTTCGAGGTGATGAAGGACGGGGCCATCATCACTAACTCCGGCCACTTCAACGTGGAGATCAACATCCCGGCACTGGGGGAGATGGCGAAGGGACCGCCGCGCCGCATCCGCCCCTTCGTGGACGAGTACACGCTGCCCGACGGGCGGCGCATCTACCTGCTGGCGGAGGGCCGCCTGGTCAACCTGTCCGCCGCTGAGGGCCACCCCAGCGCAGTGATGGACATGTCCTTCGCCAACCAGGCGCTTTGCGCCGAGTACATCCTGCGCCAAGCCGACGAACTGGAGCGCACCGTCTACCCGGTGCCGGAGGAGATTGACCGGCGGATCGCCCGGCTCAAGTTGCGGGCGATGGGTGTGGCAATTGACGTGCTGACGCCGGAGCAGCAAAAGTACCTGGCGTCGTGGGAAGAAGGTACGTAGTCAAATTTCAAAGCCCAAATCTCAAAATGCAAGACGAGATGGTGCTGCCCCCTTCGGATGGCTCTGCAGGCCAGGAAAGGGGCGGCTTCTTACCTGAATCTAGTGGCCCTCAAGCGCGCCGGGGTACTTGAGCCCGGTGCCGGTGTTGAAGAGGACGATGCGTTCGTCGGGGGAGACCCAATCCTGTGTCAGTAACTCCTCCAGCGCGGCCAGGGTAGCGCCGCCCTCGGGGCAGGCAAAGGTGCCCTCCAGGCTGGAGAGGCGTATCTGTGCATCCACCAGCGTCTCGTCGGAGATGGCGACGGCGGTGCCGTTGCTCTCGCGTAGGGCTCGCAGCATCAAGAAGTCACCGACGGCCGCCGGCACCCGCAGTCCGGCTGCCACCGTCTGGGCTCCTTCCCAAGGAATGGCGAACTCCTCGCCAGCGTGAAAGGCGCGTGGTATGGGTGCACATCCCGTGGACTGCACCGCTACCATGCGCGGGCGGTGGTCGCCGATCCATCCCAGTTCGGCCAGTTCGCCGAAGGCCTTCCACATCCCGATGAGGCCGGTGCCTCCGCCCGTGGGGTAGATGATCACGTCGGGCAGTTGCCAGCCGAACTGCTCGGCCAGTTCGTAGCCCATCGTCTTTTTGCCCTCCAGGCGATAGGGTTCTTTGAGCGTGGAGAGATCGAACCAGCCATGCATCTCGGCTTCCTGGCGTGCCACCTTGCCACAATCGGTGATCAGGCCATGTACGAGTGTGACCTCAGCACCCAGCGCCCGGCACTCGAGGCGGAAAGGAGCGGGAACGTCGCTGGGCATGAAGATGTGGGCCCGCAGGCCCGCCCTGGCAGCGTAGGCCGCCATCGCCCCGGCCGCGTTGCCCGCCGAGGGGATGACTACCTCCCTGACTCCCAGTTCCCAGGCGCGGGAGAGCGCCACCGCCAGCCCCCGTGCCTTAAAGGAGCCGGTTGGATTGAGGCTCTCGTCCTTGATGTACAGGTGGGGCAGCCCCAGTTCCTTGCTCAACCGATTGGCGTGGAGCAGGGGCGTAAAACCTTCTCCCAGACTTACCACCTGGCGCTCATCGCGCACCGGCAGCAGCGCGCGGTAGCGCCACAGCGTGGGCTCCTGCGTGATGAGTGCATCTCGACTCAGAGACCCGGCTGCCTTCAGGTCATAGCGAGCCAGCAGGGGGCGGGCGCAATCGGCGCACATCCCCTGCAACTCGTCGGCCTCGTATTCTTTGCCACAGAGGGAACATTCCAGGTGAGTCAGGTAGTTCATATAACTTCTCCTTATGATCTTTTTGAGGTGCAGTCCTTGGCCAGCGACTGCATGATACCAGATTCTCACCCCTTGACAAAGTAGGCTTCCCGGATTATGCTGTGGGTCGCACTGAGGCGAAATCGGCCCGCTGTGCTGGGCCTGGAGAGTTTTCTCGGAAAGTCTTCGGAAACGCTCACAGCCCCGTCCTCGGGGCGTCTCCGGTGCAGTAGGGCCACAAAAGTCGCCCCGGGGACGGGGCTTCGAGCACTTTCCGAGAGATCTCTGGATACAAAGGAGGTGGCGTGTCTTACGGATACAATGGCAGAATACTGCACGTAGACCTGACGACGGAGAGACTGGAGGTGGAGGAGCCCGACGAGATCTTCTACCGCAAATATATGGGCGGGAGCGCGATGGGGGCTTATTACCTCTTGAAGTACACCCCGGCCGGGACCGACCCGCTGGGGCCAGAGAACACTCTCAGCCTGATGGTCGGCGTCGTCACCGGCGCACCCTTCTCCGGGCAGTCCCGCGTCGCCGCTACGGCCAAGTCCCCCCTCAGCGGTCTCGCCGACGAATCCGCGGCTGGGGGTTTCTGGCCCGCAGAACTCAAGTTCGCCGGCTTCGACGGCATCGTGATCCGCGGCAGGGCCGAGCGGCCCGTCTACCTGTGGGTGCACGACGGGGAGGCGAAACTGCGGGACGCCACCCACCTCTGGGGGCACTTCACCGCCGACGTGGAGGATGCCATGCGAGAGGAACTGGGCGATAGGCGCATCCGGGTTCTCCAGTGCGGGCCGGCGGCCGAGAAGGGGGTTCGCTTCGGTGCACTGATCAACAACGCTAACCGGGCCAACGGTCGCGGCGGGATGGGCACAGTGATGGCCTCCAAGAACCTCAAGGCAGTCGCCGTGCGGGGGCATGGCCGCCCCCGACTGGCCGACCCCGGGGCGGTGAAGGCGCTGGCGAAATGGGGGCGCGACCACATCGAGAGGTCGGACGTGGCCAGTCTGAGGCTCCTGGGCACGGCCGGACTCGTCCGTTCTCAGAACAAGGTGGGTGGCCTGCCCACCCGCAACTGGTCCAGCGGCACCTTCGAGGGGGCCGAGGCCATTGATGGCCGGCAGATGGCCGACACCATTCGGAAGGAGCAGGACACCTGCTTCGGCTGTGCAGTGCGTTGCAAGCAGGTCGTGGAGGTTTCCGAGGGGCCATTCCCGGTGGAACCCCGCTACGGCGGTCCCGAGTACGAGACCCTTGCTACGATGGGCTCCTACTGTGGCGTCTCCGACCTGGCGGCGATCGCCCGCGCCAACCAACTGTGCAACATGTATGGGATGGATACCATCTCGTGCGGCGCGACCGTCGCCTGGGCGATGGACTGCTTCGAGCAGGGGCTGATCACGCGGGAGGACACTGACGGCGTCGTCCTGCGCTTCGGTAACGCCGAGGCGCTGGTGCAGATGGTGGAGCGCATCGGGAAGCGAGAGGGTTTCTTTGGACGCGCGCTGGGGGAAGGCTCTGTCCGCGCTGCCAAGATTCTGGAGGAAGGCCAGGACCTGGTGGTGGCGGTGAAGGGGCGAGAACTTCCCGCCCATATGCCCCAGGTCAAGCGGGGCATCGCTCTCCTCTACGCCGTCAACCCCGGTGGCGCGGATCACACGGCCTACGAGCACGATACCTCTTACAAAGATCATCCTGACCGGATGGCGGAACTGGACCTTCTGGATCCGCAGCCAGCGAAGGCGTTGAACGCTGAGAAGGTGCGTTTTGTCCGCTACACTCAGTACATCATCAGGTGCATTGACAGCGCCTGTCTGTGTAAGTTTGTCTTTGGCGGGTCTTTTCAACTGTACGGTCCCAGCCAGTTGGTGGAGGCAGTGAGAGCAGTCACCGGCTGGAACGTGAGCCTGTGGGAGTTGATGAAGGTGGGCGAGCGCCAGTTGAACCTGCTGCGGGCCTTCAACGCCCGTGAAGGCGTCGGGGCGGAGGCGGACACGGTGCCGCCCAAGTTGCTGATCCCACTGCAGGGTGGGGCCAGCGACGGGGTGGCGGTCGCCGCCGAGGAGGTGGAGGCGGCAAAGGCGCTCTACTACCGCATGGCCGGATGGGATGAGAACGGTCGCCCGACGCGTGCCAAGCTGGAGGAACTGGCTCTGAGCTGGGTGGCGGACGAGCTGGGGCTGTAGCGGTTTCAAGATTCCAGGTTCTTTGGCATCCTCGATGGGAAGTAAAACCCCTCCCCCCGCCGCAGGAATTGGCCCAGTCGAAGCCACGTTGCCTGCTCGGCCTCCAAATCGTCCGGCTGCGCCAGGCCATACTTCTCCAGCAACCGCCCGCGGAAGAAGTCGAAACAAAGGGTGATGGTATCACCCAGGCTGTAGACTGCGCTGACCGCACCCCGATAGCAGATCCAGGCCAATACCGCCGCGCCGATGCCCGCCCCGATCAGCCCCCAATCTACCCCACCGTGCACGCCAATGACTAGCACCTCAATCCCGAACACGCCAGCCAGCAGTGAGAGGTTCAGCAGGAGGTCTAGGATCATCTTGGCGTTGACCAGTGCCGTGCCATACTCCTCGTCCACCAATGGCCGCAGCCGGGGCCAGAAGAGCACACCGTCCATCCCGTACCGGTCGTAAGGGTACTCCTCAATGATGGCGAAGGCGTTGCCCAGGGCGGTCGGCCTGACCATCCCGGGGCGGCGGGGCAGATACTGACGTGGGGCCTGGCGGCTGATTTCCTCATGTACGCGCTGGACCTCCAGCGCCAGGCTGGCCCGCTTCTGCTCCAGAGATCCTCGGTCTACCCCCTCGGGCAGGGCGGACAACTCGGCCAGCGTGTGGGTATACGCTTCCTTTAACTTCACCAAGTTGCCGTACAGTGCCTCGGCCCGCCGCACGTTGCGCTGCTGCCAGGGCCAGAGCAGAAAGCGGCGCTGCCAGCCAAAGGCCCCCTCGTACAGACGGATGAGCACTGTGTTAAGCCCCATCATCAACACCCCCAGCAGGAGTGGCAACAGCAGCGTGGTCAGACTCTGGTCTACCAGGTAGGTCCACTGCCAGGCGGCCTCGACCCCTTCCTCGGGCACGGGGGTCCGGAACAGGGAGATAGAGGCCCTCAGCCAGCGGGGGAACAGAAATAGCTGATGCGCCAAGATGAAGAGAGCAGCCGGCAGGTAGGCTGCTATAAGGAACGACTGGCCTAACTTTTCCAGGACATCGCTCAGTTTTCCGGTCAGCGTCTCCATCCTACGTCACCTGTTCGGGAACGGTCCGGCCACACTCGGAGCAATAGAACGTGCCATCCTCGACGCGGTAGCGATAGAAGCCCCGGTGGTTGCAGTGAGGACAAACCGGCGGCTCCACGTCGGCCGGCTGCCACTCTGCGCGGGCATCAGGGGCCTGAGAGATGTACTCGCCGTAGAGTTGTGCCATCGTCGAGCCGGGGAAGACCTCGCCGCGCTTCGCGGCCACGTAGAGACAACCCGCCACCTGCATCCCTTGCAAAGCGACCACCACCCCGCCTGGACTCTTGAGCGCCATCTGCTCGGCGGCGCCAATGCCGACCGCTTGCTGCTGGACGGCGGGGGCCTCTGGCAGCCAGTCCTGCACGTCGGCGAAGCGGAGGTCGAAGAGCGCCGGTCCTATGCTCTTCAGCCATTTCTTCAGTTCGCCGACTTTGAGCACGCTGAAGATATCCGGGCCGTGGGTCACGAAGATGCGCCAGTGATCGTCGCCACCCTGCGCCCGTAGCCTCTCTAGCGCGTCCGCCACTGTATCGTCCTCATTTACCTGAACAAAGTTCCGACATAGATCCTCATCCAGCAATGGCATGATTCGCCCCCTTTTTGTTTCTCTCAGGCTCTCTCGAACAAGAACCCATCTCGTGCCTGCATCACCAACACTTGCACTCTGGCTGATTGTTCGACTCGGCGTGGAACTTGATGCATGACTTGGGCATCCGAGGTGGGCCATTCTCCCCACGACTCCAAATTTGCCAGAGCCCAGTATATATGATTGCCACGTCGTTGTCAATCGGCCAATTGACTCAGCACGTTTTACCGGTGCCGACATGCGCTGGAGTCGTACTGGCAGCGTCGGTCGAGTGCGAAGCGTATCGAGACCAGCGAGCGGGTTCTCGAGCGCAACCCGCTTGGCCTCGACTTGTGTTGAGCTTGTCGAAACATACGCGCCTTCGGCCTACTCGACCAGCGCTCGTCCTGAGCCTGTCGGGCTAGCCTCTTTCTTGACCCAACGGTTATTCGCGCTAACAAATCATTTGGGTGCGTTTCATTTTGGTTAGAGGTAGTCGCGGTTTCCATACCGTGCGCTGTGGAAAGCGCGGCTACTTATCGGATAGGCTCTTACGAAGGGCCTGCCCTGAGTCTGTCCTGGGCGCTGTCGAAGGGCGCCCCACTCCGCTCAGGATGCCTCCACCTGCACATGCGGTAACCACCAGGCTTTAACACTCACAAGGTCCGCCCGACCGCTTCAGACACGGGCCGCAGCGCTCGCATCAGCGCGGCAAAGTGCTCCGGCCTGAGCGACTGCGCCCCGTCCGAGAGCGCCTCCTCCGGGTGAGGATGCACCTCGATGAGCAACCCGTCCGCTCCAGCCGCCACCGCCGCCCGCGAAACCGGCTCGATCAGCTCCCGCCTGCCCGTCCCGTGGCTGGGGTCCACGATCACCGGCAGGTGGCTGAGCTGCTTCAAGAGCGGCACGGCGCTGATGTCGAGTGTGTTGCGGGTGTACTTTTCGAAAGTGCGGATGCCACGCTCACACAGGATGACCCGCTCGTTGCCGTGGGAGAGGACGTACTCGGCGGCCATCAACAACTCCTCAATCGTGGACATCATGCCGCGTTTGAGCAGCACCGGCCGCTGCGCTTCTCCGACGGCGTGCAGCAGGGCAAAGTTCTGCATGTTCCGCGCCCCCACCTGAAGAATGTCGGCGTAGGTGGTGACCAAGGGCACCTGCTGAGGCTCCATCACCTCGGTAACCACCGGCAGGCCCGTCTCCTCACGCGCCTCGGCCAAAAGCCGCAACCCCTTTGCACCCAGCCCCTGGAAACTGTAGGGCGACGTGCGCGGCTTGAAGGCTCCGCCACGCAACACGTGAGCACCGGCGCTCCTCACGGCCCGTGCGGCCTCCAGCAGTTGATCGTGACTCTCCACGGCACACGGCCCGGCCATCACGACCAACTGTCTGCCGCCCACCGTTACCCCGTTGATCGGGACGATGGTGTCCTGCGGATGAAAATCGCGGCTGGCAAGCTTAAAGGGACGCAAGACAGGCACCGTTCGCTCGACCCCCTCCATCCGCTCGATCTGATCTCGATCCAGCGGCCGCCCGTTGCCGATAATGCCGATGATGATACGCTCCTCCCCCTCCGAAAGATGTACCCGACAGCCCCATTGCTCGACCCGGGCAGCCACGTTGGCGATCTGTAATCTGTTCGCACCCTGCTTCATCACCACAATCATCTCACTATCTCCCAGCTACCCTGAAGCGACGGCCTCGTCAAGAACCGGCGTCGTGGCCGCCGGGTAAGATCCCAGCAGCTTGACGAACGAAGAACGTCGTAACAGCCCCATAATCGCCGCCTCGCACTCCGGGTCCTGCCAATGTCCCTCAAAGTCCAGGTAGAAGATGTACTGCCAGGGCCGATTGAGGCGCGGACGCGACTCAATCTTGGTCAGATTGATGGATCGCGTGGCGAACTCTCCCAGGCACTCGTACAGTGCGCCCGGCTGGTGACGAGACGAGAAAATGAGCGAGGTTTTGGACCGCTGCGCCCGAGGAGGGTCGTCGAGGGAAAGAACGAAAAAGCGGGTGTAGTTGAAGGGAAAATCCTCAATCGCCGGGGTCAGGATTTCCAGGCCATACAGTTCGGCAGCCAACGCGCTGGCGATCACGGCGACATCGGCCTCTGGGTTCGCCGCCAGGTCGCGGGCACTGCCGGCGGTATCGAAGGCGGGCTCAGGCTCCAGGCCATAGCGGCTGAGGTAACGTTGACACTGGGCCAGTGCCTGTGGGTGCGACCGCACGCGCTTCAGGTCCTCCAGCTTACTGCCGGGAAGAGCGAGCAGCATGTGCCGCACGCGCAGGATCGTCTCAGCATACACCCGCAAATCGCGCTCCATCAACAACTCGTAGCACCGGCGCACAGAACCGGCGACGGTGTTCTCGACCGGCACCATGGCGTAATCGGCGTCGCCGTCTTCCACAGCGGGGAACACGTCATCCAGCGCATCGCAGGGAACGGTTTCCACCTCCGGACCAAAGAATTGGCGGATGGCCTCCTCCGAATAGGCGCCGGCGATCCCTTGAAATGCCACTCTGGTCATTTTACCCCTCCTCTGTCAAATCGGGTCTCAAGATACGCGCATCGCCCAAGTAGACATGCCGGATTTGGTCGAGGGGCAGGTCGGTATTCCAGTGCACCAGCACCCGGATGCAGCGTGGCAGGCCGCTCTCGACCGCCATCTCCTGCATACACAGTAACGGCGTGTTGACCCACCCCATCTCGCGGGCCGCCTGGGCCGGACAGGCGGCATCCAGATCAGGCGTGACGGTAAAGATCACGCTGACCACGTCCTCCACCGCCACGCCGTTGGCAGAGACGATACGCTCCAGCAGCGTACGCGTGGCTGCGACGATGGACCCGACATCGTTGGCCTCCACGCCCGTAGCGCCACGGATACCACGACAGAGCATACACCCCATCCCCCTTTCTCACAGCTACAAAAAAAGACGTGGAGCAGGTTGCTCCACGTCTTGCATCACCCTCAGGATTTCGCCTATCCTACGTCGGCCTCCACCCAGCGCAAAGCAACCGTCCCCGGGAAGACGGGCCAAAATAGAAAGCGAAAGCAGCCTGATGCTCCATCATCTGTGTGTCGCTCGACCTTGTCTCAAGTTGGACGTAATGATACTCAATTTGCCCGATTTGTCAAGCTCAGATTGGCGCTGCGTTTTCGAACGTCTCACCCACGGCGAGCGTTTCCAGGTGGTGCAACGGTTTCATCCCCGCCTGGGCCTGTTCCTCGCCAGGGAGAGAGGCCTCGTCCGGCTTGTCCGAGATACCAAAGATTAACACGCCGCGTTCGCGCAGCGCGAATGCTACCTCCCGCACCTCCTGGGTGATGGCGATGCGGCGCGCAAGCACATCCTCGGCCGGCGCTCCCGGCAGATCGCCGAAGCGGGCCACGGTGGTCAGGTACTCATTGTAGCGAAACGGCTTGAACGGCGTGGGGTCCCCGGCCCGGACGCAACGGTACACACCGTCGTGAATCGGCGTCAATCCTGTCTGAGCCAACTCCGCGCGTCGGCCCTCCACCCGAGCGATGAAATCCACAAAGCGCTCCATTTTCCCGGCCCTGACCTCCTCGACCAGCGCCTCCAGCTCAAAGAGACCCGCGCCCAGGATCAGGCAGACGTAGGCCAAATAATCTTGATTGTCGGCGGTGAAGGTATGGTAGGCAGGCTGATTCAACTCATCATAGGCGACACGAAACGCCCGCTCGTCGAAATTAGCCCCCAGCAAATCGGCGACTGTGCACCTGACGCCCTCCACACGCGCCTGGTCAATCACTCCATCGTTGCGCCCTCTCGCCCCGATGGCGGTCTTGTCCACGTCGACCACCAGCGCCGTCCCTTCGTCCAGAGCGAACCCCCGACCTTCCAGGGACCACACGAAGTCGGGCAGCGCTGACCAGCGGTTGCTCAGGCAAAGCCGCCCTTTCACCTCCACCTGGGCAGTATGGTGCATCTCGTCTCGCCCGATGAAGGCCCGGCCAGGCCATCCCCCGGCCGCACACAGGTTGTCAAACGCCGTACCGTCGTTCATCTGCGTATCGCCGATGTAGACCAGCCGCTCGATCTCCACTCCCGGTAGATCAAGCTCCCGTGCCCGGCAAAGTATCTCTGTGACCACACGCCCATACTCAGGCTCTGCCTTGCGGGGCAAGGGGGCCTCGCCGAGACCGAGGCGCTCCCGCAATGCGGGGAACGAGGGCAGACGGGGATCCGCCGGGACCAGGTTGCGGTAGACGACGAAATCCCCCAGAAACTCGTGCAGCGAAGCCAGGCCATACGTGGTATACGTCACTGCGCGATCCATCCTTGCGCCACCAACAGCTCGGCATTGTGGATCGAGCCACCGGCAGCTCCGCGAAGGGTGTTGTGCCCCAGCAGGACGAACTTGACGCCGAAGATCGGGCAGGCCCGCACGCGGCCCACGACGACCGACATCCCGCGCCCGGCGTCGCGGTCGCGGATGGGCTGAGGACGGTCGGTCTCCCTTCGAACGAGGATCGGTTGCGTGGGGGAGCTGGGCAGGCCCGCTACCTCCGGCGGGCCGCGGAACTCCTTCAGCGCGGCGATCACCTCATCGGCCTCGGGCTTGCGCTCAAATTCGGCCGACACGCACTCGGTGTGCCCATCGCGCACGGCGACGCGGTTGCACTGGGCGCTGATGACGAGAGGCGCGTCGGCAACGCGCCCATTTTGCAGCCTCCCCAGCAACTTGGGCGGTTCGCGCTCCACCTTGTCCTCTTCGCCGCCGATGAAGGGGATGACGTTGCCCAGGATGTCCATTGATGGCACGCCTGGATAACCTGCCCCGGAGACGGCCTGTAGGGTGACCACAGACAGCTTGCGCAGGCCGAAGGCATCTTGCAGAGGTTTAAGGGCCAAAGCCAGTTGCGTGGCCGAACAATTGGCACTGGTGACGATGAATCCTTTCCATCCATGCCGGCGCTGCTGCACGCTAATCAGCGTCATGTGGTCAGGGTTGACCTCGGGGATGAGCAGCGGCACATCCGCGTCCAAACGATGGGCAGCGGCGTTGGAGCAGACGGCATACCCCGCCTGGGCAAAGCGTTCCTCAACCGGCCCAGCGACTGCCGAGGGTAGCGCGGAAAAGACTAACGGGCAATCCAATTCCGGCTCGACGGGCTGGACAACCAGATCGCACACGCCATCAGGTATGGATGTAGGAAGCAGCCAATGGCAAGCGTCGGCGTACCGTTGCCCGGCCGAGCGGCCAGATGCAGCCAACGCCGTCACCTCAAACCAGGGGTGATCAGCCAGCAGTTGGACGAATCGCTGGCCCACGGTGCCCGTCGCGCCTAGAACGCCTACCGGTATCTTACGCATCGTCGCCCTCCAACCCCAGCTCGCGGTGCAGAAAGCGCACCGTGTGCGCCACCTGATCCTCGGGGATACAGAAGGAGACACTATATGCGGTGGACGCCTGGGTCACGGCGATGACGCGCGTGTTGTGCCTGCCCAGCGCCGAGAAGGCGTGGGAGACGATGCCGGTCTCGCTCCCATTTCCATTCCAGCCAGGCACGCCTACGACAGAAATGGTCGCCACCCTTTCCTTGGTCCCCAGGCTGCAGCCCCCACCCTGATCACCGTTCTCGAACTCGCGGCAGAGGACTTTCAGACAATGGGCCTGATCCTGCTCGCGCACCACCAGGTTCAGGCTGTGCTCGGAGAGAGATTGCGAGAACATCAACACGTCAAGGCCCGCTTCGCTGAGGCGCTGCAGAGCGCGCGCAGCCATCTGCAGCGTCCATGAGTCGTCCAGGCTGCCCACGGCGATCAGGCTCAGGCCGGTGGTAGAGATGATAGCCGGCAGCAGTTCGCGGTCGGCGCTGGGCGTCTCGACGATAAGTGTACCGGGATGCGTGGGGTTGAAGCTGTTGCGGATGCGCAAGGGGATGCCGCTCTCGGTGACCGGGCGGACTGTCTTGGGATGGAGCACGTCTGCGCCGAAACAGGCCAGGTCGGCGGCCTCGGTGTACGAGAGTTCGGTCAGCGTGCGTGCCTGGGGAACGATGTTGGGATCGGCCGTGAGAATGCCATCCACGTCACTCCAGATCCAGACCTCATCGGCGTCCAGCCCTGCGCCGACGATGGCGGCTGAGTAATCGCCGCCGCCACGTCCCAGGGTGGTGGTCACTCCTCCTTCGGTCGCAGCGATGTAGCCGGTGATGACCGGGATGACACCCCGCTCGACCAGCGGCCTGATCCGCTGCTGCAGCCGCTGGCGGGTCTGATCCATCAGCGGCGTCGCCGCGCCGAAATTATCGTCGGTGACGATCAACTGGGTCGCACTGACCGCCTGGGCGCGCAAACCTCGCTCGCGCAACACGGCGGCCAGGATGTGGGCCGAGAGCTGTTCGCCAAAGGAGGCCACCACGTCACGGCCACGGACAGTCAGCTCTCCCAGCACAGCGATGCTGCGGTAGAGCCGCCCCAGTTCGTGCAGCCGGTCCTCGACCAGTCCCCCCACCTCCAGCCGCTCCGGGCTTTGGTTCAATAATGTCTCCACCACTTCCAGGTGTCTGCTCAGCAGCTCGGCCTTAATGTCGCGGTAAACGGTGTCCCGGCCTTCGGCAGCGGCCCGCGCTCCGGCGATCAACTGGTTGGTCACGCCGCTCATCGCCGAGACGACGACTACCATCTCCCTCCGAGTTGCGCCGTCCGCCTTGCTGTGGTGTGCGATTACGATGTCCGCTACGCTGGCAAGGCGCTGCGCGTCTCCTACTGAGGTACCGCCAAATTTGTGTACGATCATTTTCCCCTCCGTATCACAATCTATACCCCTGCCAAGGCCTGATCCAGGTCGGCGATGACGTCGTCGGCGTCTTCGATGCCCAGCGCGTAGCGCACCAGATTGTCCTTTATGCCCGCTTCCAGGCGCTCCTCGCGGTCCAGGGAAAACAGCATCGCCGGTTGTTCGATGACGCTTTCCACGCCGCCTAGCGTAGGGCCGACGTATGGCAGGCGCAGACGATCAATGAAACGGTTTGCTCTTTCCATATCACCCTCGATCTCGAAGCTGACCACGCCGCCGAACCCGGTCATCTGCCGCTGGGCAATCTGGTGATCGGGGTGACTAGGCAGGCCGGGGTAATAGACGCAACGGACGGCGGGGTGATCCTCCAGAAATCGGGCCACGCGCATTCCGCTCTCGTTCTGGCGACGGACACGCAGGTCGAGGGTCTTCATGCCACGGAGCAGCAGATAGGCATCGTGGGGATTGCCCATACCACCCAGCACCCCGCGCGCCTCTTCAATCCTGGTTAGGAGCTCACTGGCGCCAATGACAGCTCCGGCCAGCAAATCGTTGTGACCGCCCAGGTACTTGGTCGCGCTGTGGATGATCAAATCAACGCCGTACTCCAGGGGGCGCATATTGACCGGCGTGGCAAAGGTGCTGTCAATGGCGGTGAGGATGTCATGCTGCCGGGCGATCTCGACCATTCGCGCCAGGTCCATCACGCGCAGGTAGGGGTTGGTCGGCGATTCGGAAAAGATCAGGCGGGTCGTGGGACGTATGGCTGCGGCCAGTGCTTCCGGGTCGTCAATTGGCACAAAGGTCGTCTCGATCTCCCAGCGGATCAAATAGCTGCCGGCGAATTCCTGCGTGCGACGGTAGGCCCCTTCCACCATCACTATGTGATCGCCGCTGGATAGCAGGGCCAGAGCCGTGGTCGTGATGGCACACATCCCACTGGCAAAGAGCAAGGCCCGTTCCCCTCCTTCCAGGGCAGCGATCTTACGCTCGGCCACGCTTTGCGTCGGGTTGCTGTAGCGCCCGTACTCGTCCCGCGCCTCGGGGTCGCCGGCCGCCTTGCGTTGCATATACTCCAGAATCTCGGCTGTGTCCTCGAAGGTGTAGGTCGAGGTCTGAATGATGGGAGTGGTCAGCGCGCCGTAGGGCTTGCGCCTCTCCTCACCAGCGTGCACGGCTGTGGTCGAAAAACTATCAGTCACAAGAGATCTCCTTTCCGGCCGCTCCATGGCCAACGTGGTTGCCGTTCTCCCTTACCAAGAGAGGAATTGAAGAGGAATTAAAACACCTCTTCAGCGGGGTTTCTGAAGAGGTGCTAGTGTTGTCGCGACGTTCTCATCTTCCAGAACCCACTGAGGGTCTGCCGGAATTGGCACCATGGCTTGCGTTCGTCGCGTCGCCTGGTTGCCGAGGCTTCACAGGGCCGGTCCCTCCACCTCTCTCGATAAGAAGATTCTCATCCGGAGATATTCGATTGATTGGCGGGGATTATACCACACTCGGAGCGAAATGCAAAACGAACCGTTCAGGCGCTTTCAGTCGAGCAGCCTGAGTAGCGCGGAGCAACGCGGAGCGCGTATCGAAGGGTGCTCCCTGCGATACGGCCTGCACTCCGTTCCGGCCTACTCAGGGTGCTCCGTGACTACCCCCTGGACGCTTACTGTAAAACTTCGAGCTCGCTATGGGCACATTTCGGCCCTACCGCTCGATCCCCTTCCGCGCCATCACGCCCTGCCGGTAATAGTGCTTCACCTCCCGCATTTCCGTCACCAAGTCGGCCCGCTCGACCAGTTGCTGCGGCGCGCGGCGGCCGGTGAGAACCACCTCCACGCGCTCCGGCTTCTCGTCCAGGAAGGCCAGCACCTCCTCCACGTCCAGCAACCCGAACCAGATCGTCACGTTGACCTCGTCCAGCACCACGATGTCGTACTGGCCTGAGAGCATCGCCTCCCGTGCCCGCTCCAGCCCGCGGTGGGCCTGGGCCACGTGCTCGGGGCTGACCTCCTCGCGGCGGATGCAACGCACATCGCCGTACTGCTCGATGGTGATGTGGGGATGGTCGTGCAGCGCGTCCAGCTCGCCATAGTGCTGGCCCTTCATAAACTGGCCAATGTAGGTACGCATGCCGTGCCCTGCCGCTCGCAGCGCCAGGCCCAGGGCAGCCGTCGTTTTTCCCTTGCCGTCGCCGGTGTAGACCTGGATGTAGCCTCTCGAAAGTTGTTGTCGGTTCATTTTTTACTCCCAGGTGCACCGCGCGACCTCGTTACTCGCCCGCGCTGGATTCTACCTCTCATCACCCTGTGGCTGCGCCGCACCTAAGCCTGTTTTTCGCACCCCTGGAAATCGTAACAGTGATTGTACAGATCATA
>JBHIET010000036.1:0-32746 GCA_046760785.1 Anaerolineae bacterium
AGGACGACTGGCCTGATTTAGCTGCTAGCGGAGTGCGAAATCTAGGCTGAGCAGGCGGCGCGGGACAGAATGGTGAATCAAGGCAAAACGTGTGCTGATTTGGGTCAGGCGGTTCGCGGTGTTCCTGATATTACACCGCCCCGGCGAGATTGTGATCGGTGTGGCCGTAGTTAGCGTGGCCGGAGTCATTGCCAGGGCAGGTATATCGGTCCCGGTCGGACGGCGGGATGCCCCGCGCGCGGTTCCTGTGCCGGCCGGAGATCGTGAGTTTCGAACTCAGGGGGTTGGAATAGGGGCCTCCACCGCTGCCACGATCTCCGCCCTATCCAGCATCCCCGTCTGCGTCAACACCGCTTCCCCTGTGCCGTCCAGCAGCACGAACGTGGGCACGCCGCGCACACCATAGCGCGTCGCCAGCTTCCCGCTCACGTCGTCCATCACGTTCAGCCGCAACACCTGTGCTCGACCCTCCAACTCCCGTTCTAGCCCGTCCACGACGGGCTTAGCCATCAGGCACGCGCTTCAGGTGTTCGAGTAGAATTCCACCAGCGTGGGTGTACCGTTGGTCACCTGCGCGTCGAACGCCGCCGTCGAAGCCAGTTCATCGCCCGGCGTCCGCAGAAATAGATAGCCTCCTACCATCGCGGCGATCACGAGGAGCACCGACCAGTTCTCGCTCCAGAAACGTTTCATCCAATTCTCCATCATTCAGACCCCAAAGGTTTCCCAAACCTTTGGGGTCTTGATAGCTTCGATCACCCGCACGATCCCCAGTGCATGTTGCTCCACTCGCTGCACCTCAAGCCCAGCCTGCGCCACGGTCTGGACTGTCTCCCGGTTCAGGTGGCATTCGCGGCTCCAGGCCTTCCACAGCGGGTGAAAAGCATCTGTTAGCCAGGCTCCCAGGCCGCTGCCTCGAGTATGCTCCAGCAACACCAGCCGCCCGCCGGGCCGCCCTTCCGCAGGCTCAGGGCAACGCAACACGCGTCGCGCCTCCGCCAGCCCCCGTGCCGGGTCGGCGACGGAGCAGAAGACCAGCGAGGCTGTCACGGTGTCGAAACTGGAGTCGGCGAAGGGGAGGTGTTGAGCGTCAGCACAAACCAACGCCGCGGGAGCCCGTGTGCGGCGGCGACCCGCCCACGCCAGCATCTCCCTGCTGGCATCGCAGCCTGTCACACGAGCTTCCGGCCCATAGAGCGGCAGGTTGATCCCTGTGCCGATTCCTATCTCCAAAACATCTCCGCTGAGTGGGGGAAACGTCTCTCGCCGCAACCGCCGGAGTAGCAGCCATTCCAGGGGCAGCATTCCGAGGTCGTAGACAGGGGAGATACCGTCGAAGACGCTCATTCACAACCAACTGACTAACCAACCAACTAACCAACTAACCAACCAACCCCCGCAACACCGCCAGGTTCTCCCTATCCTCGTGCAGATCGTTGCTCTTGGGCGTCTCCAGCAAGCCCGGCAGTCCGGTCAGGCGGGGGTCGTTCAGCACGTTGCGGAATCCCTCGAGGCCGATGTGCCCCTTGCCGATGTGCTCGTGCCGGTCTTTGCGGCTCCCCAGATCTCCCTTGCTGTCGTTGAGGTGGAGCGCCTTGAGCCACTCCAGGCCGACAATACGGTCGAAAGCCTCCATCGTGGCGGTGTACCCCTCCGGCGTGCGCAGTTCGTAGCCGGCGGCGAAGACGTGACAGGTATCCAGACAGACTCCCAGCCGTTCCCCCTCCGGCGTGTGCTCCATCAGCCAGGCCAACTGCTCGAATCGGTAGCCCAGGTTGGTGCCCTGGCCGGCGGTGGTCTCCAGCAGAATCTGCGTGCGGAAGCCTGGCGTAACGGCGTGGACCTCTCCCAGCCCCCGCGCCACCTGCGCCAATCCTGCTTCCTCTCCCGACCCCACGTGCGAGCCCGGATGGAGTACCAGCCAGGGCACGCCCAGCGCCTCGCATCGCTTCAGTTCGACGATGAGCGTGTCGCGGGATTTCGTCCACAGTGCTTCGTCGAGCGCGCCCAGGTTGAGCAGGTAGGAGGTGTGGGCCACCACCGGTTGGACGCCCGTTTCCTCGGCCTTCGCCTTGAAACGGGCGATGTCCTCCTCGGTCAGAGGCTTCACCGCCCAGGCCCGGTTGGACTTGACGAAGATCTGTACCGCGTCGCAGCCCACTGACCGGGCGCGGTCGAACGCTTTGTACAGCCCGCCGGCGATGGATTCGTGGGCGCCAAGCCGCATCATTCCTCCAAAGTGATCAGGCCCTGCGGGTATCGCCGCGCCAGATCCACGTAGACCTGCTTGAACTCGGTCCACCGGGCCTTGTATTCCTCGCTCACTTTCTTCTCCAGCACTTTGGCCGGCACCCCCACGGCGATGTGGCCTGGCGGGATCTCCTGCCCCTGCCGGACGACGGCCCCTTCGCCCACCACGGCCCACTCGCCGAGAACTGCCCAGTCGGATACTATCGCTCCCATACCGATGATGGCATAGTCGTGGATCATCTCCACGTTATGGATGACCGCGCCGTGGCCGATGGTGACCCAGTTGCCGATGCTCGTCTGCTCGCCGGGACGGGCGTGGATGACGCAGTTCTCCTCCACGCTGCAATAATCGCCGATGACGATGGTGCCATAGTCGCCCCGGATGCGCGCCCCCGCCCCGACCCAGCAGCCCTGGCCTAAGGTCACATCGCCATAGACATCGGCGGAGGGATGGACGTAGGTGCCGACGCCGATGCGGGGCGTCTTGCCCTCGAAGGAGGCGATGGTCATTGCGAGTTCTCCCGCTAGAACCTCGTGCCGCATTGAGCGCAGAACCGCGCTCTTTCTCTTATACTCGCACCGCAGTTGGGGCAGAAGCGGTCCGCGGCTGACGCAGGGGGAGCAGCCTTCGGCACTGGTGAGCCGCACTGAGGGCAAAAGGTAGCCCCGTCGCGCAGCGAAGCGCCACATTGGGGGCAGGTGAGGCCAAGAGGTGTCGCGGGAGGAGCAGGGGGTGGGGGAGGTGGAGGAGATATCCGCGACTGGCTGCGCCTGCGCAAGATCAGCACTGCGCCGACTACAATCGCCACGATGAGGAAACCACCGCAGCACAACGACGCACCCCCGACGACGATCAGGTTCTCTTTGACCAAATCCAACAAGGAGCCAGGTTGCTCCGGTGGGACGTAGTAGTAGGTATTGCCACCCACGTCTTGGCCGTCCACACGCTCGACGACGGTTATGCTGAAGGGAGCGGTCTCGTCGTTCACAGATGCTTCGATGCGCATAGCGAACTCGGTTTCCTCGCCAGGCTCCAGCGGAACATCCTGGATCACGGTCTCCCTTGCGTCCGGGTCGGCGACGACTTGATCGCCCTCGGTGCTACCGCCTTCCAGTTCGCCTCCGGCATCTTGCCAGCGCTCGAACAGGTCGGGTGGCATGATGATCGAGACTTTCGTCCCGGGTGGCGCTTCTGGAATGATCACCACAACGTCAACTTGGCCCATCCCATCCGCTGGGGCGATGATGATGAACTCGACCTCGTCTGAACTGACGGTCTCGTCTGGATCGAGATCGAGGACGTGCAAGTTGCGTTGGACGATGTTGTTGTCACAGGGCACATCTCCCTCGCGCCGAATGGGGTCTGCATCCAACTCGACGCGAGCGAGCAGGCAGAAGTGGTCTTCGCCACTTGCCCCCGGAGGCTCCCAGGCGAGCGCTTCCGTTTGAACGGACTCGCCCACTGGCACGTCAACTGTCGTCGAACCGACCTGGTGCCAGTCGCCAGGCCAATTGAGGCCGATCGCTGCATTGGCCCAGTAGGTGGTCACGCGGGCTCCGTTGGCATCTTCATCCCCAATGTTGCGCACCCGGGTATAGATATAATTGGTCTGGCCGCGGATCGGGTTCTGGTGTAGATAGACACCGTCATCCCTGTGACGAACGACTATGTCTTCGCTCATCCAGAAGGGCTCGTTGTTGGGATTTGAGCAGACGTTACCGTCGTCGTCTGGATGGTCGGCCATGAATACGTCTGGGCCACCGCAGCGCGACGAATACTCAATTGAGATGGGGATGGTCTCTAGTGCAATGCCGTCTCCATCCACAATCAGGTCGAACTCGTGCAGGCCGTCGAGTGTGTCAGCAGGAGGGCAGATGTCAACATCAAAGGACACAAAAGTCTCCGGTCCGACATCGCTGTACGATTCAGGCGTGGAGGCGATCCAATCCTGATATCCGTCGGTCGCGCGCACGGTCAGCCGGCTGATGGTGCTGATCTCCTCCCCGACCAACTGGACGACGGCTTCGGGAATCTCGCTGGCGTCGGAGAGCGGAAAGTATTGCCCCCCGGTTTGCTCGGAGACGTACTTGAAGAACGAGGTCTCTTCTTCCAGATCATAGTTGCTGTTCACGCCGATGACCGCGATTTGCGCCTCGACGAGTTCCTGCACAACTTGCTCAAAGACGAGATCGTCCGCAGTATTTTCGATCTCGTCGCGGCCGGGATCAGTGCCATAGTCCACCCCAAAGAAAGTGCGGTCGTGGGGAAGCGCGTCGCCGAACAGGATGACGATACGCTTCGAGTTCTCTCGCCAGTTCAGGAACTGCATCTCCCACAGGGCGCGACTGTAAGATTCGGGCCAATCCTCGCCGTTTTCCAGCAAGATGCTGTTCAGTGCATCTCTGACGGCGTTTGCGTCTGTAGTGATATCTTGATCTAAGCGATACGCATAGTCGTCCCCGGAACCATATAGTTCGCCGTACTGGGAATCAGCGAAGTTGTTATAGTCCACGAATGAGGCGGCGCCAAAGGCCGAGTCCGCTACCAGATCGCGCAGGTCATTCATAATCTCGATGGACTGGCCTTGCACGTTGCTGAGTTCGTCGCCCATACTTCCACTGGCGTCCATCAGAAACACCACATCCACCCTGTCGGCGCTCACGTCTTCTCCGGTTTCAAACGTGATTGTCTTGTGGAGGCACTCTCCGCCGCAGAGTTCGGTCGTGCCCTCCTGCGCTTGATCGGTGGCCTTGACCGACATCTGCGGTGCCAGCAATGCCATCAGTAACCCGATTGTGATCAACGATGCCACGCCGACGCGCAGCCGTACTCGGCGCTTGATCCGCGTGAAGAGATGTGATGGTTTCATCTGTTGTAAACTCTCCTTTGTCCCGCCCACTCACCAGACGTGACGAGTCGCGCGCTGCATTACTCCTCTACGTGCGGGATGACGCAGATGAAGCGCAGCGTTCCTTCGCCGGTGTTCCGGTATCCGTGGGGCTCATCGGGGGGGATGAGGAGAGCGGCACCCGGTCGCATCTGGACCTCCCCCTCCGGCCCCTCCGCCATCCCCTCTCCCTCTAGGACGAAGATCTCGTGCTCGTAGGGATGCTGGTGGGTCTCGAAAACAGCCCCTGGTTGAAATTCGACCACCCGCATGGCGAAGTTGGGAGCGCCCTCGGACTGCCCGATGATCCAGCGAATCGTGATTCCCTCCTCAACTGGCTCCATGGGAACTTCCCGATAATCTCGATTCAGCATGTCTACCTCCTATGTGTGCGCTATCTCATCGCGACTGGGCCAAAGATACTCCTCGCCTGCCGTGGCATGGGAGAGTCGGCCCAAGAAGCGATTGACCTCCATCGCCGCCATCGCGCCGGCACCAGCCGCCACCACGATCTGGCGAAACTCGGGGTTCTGCACATCCCCTGCAGCGAACACTCCCTGCGCACTGGTCCGTTGCCGGTGGTCGGTGATGATGTACCCATTGTCATCCATATCCACCTGTCCCTTGAAAATCTTGGTCGCCGGGATCAGGCCGATGTACACGAAAACTCCGTCCGTGTCAAGCACCGATGTTTCGTCGGTCTTGACGTTGCGGATACGAACTCCCTTGACCGTCTCGTCGCCCAGGATCTCCTCGACGACACTATCCCACACGAAACGCATCTTCGGGTTAGCGAAGGCGCGTTCCTGGAGCATACTGCAGGCCCGCAATTCGTCCCGCCGGTGGATGACGATGACTTCACTGGCGAACCGGGTCAGGAACAGCCCTTCCTCTATGGCGCTGTCCCCTCCACCGACGACGACCACCCGTCGGTCCTGGTATAAAAAACCATCACAGGTGGCGCACGTGGAAACCCCACGCCCATAGAACTTCGACTCGCCGGAAACCCCCAGGCGGCGGGGGAAGGTTCCCGTAGCGATGATGACTGTCCAGGCACAATAGATCTCCGACGAAGTGCGCGTCTCCAGGGGATAGGCGGAGAAATCCACCTCCCGCACTCCCTCCATCATCACGGTAGCACCGAACCTTTGCGCTTGCTCGTGCAGCCGCTGGGCCAAATCTGGACCGGCTATGCCTTCGGGAAAGCCAGGGAAGTTCTCTACTTTCTCGGCGTTCGCCACTTGGCCGCCAGGCAGAGAACTGGCAAAGACCAATGTCCTGAGGGCCGCGCGACCGGCATAGATGGCAGCGGTCAGCCCGGCCGGTCCCCCACCGAGAATGATCAGGTCGTAAACCTGATCCTCCTGCTGCTCCGCGTCTATAGGTTGTGCTTCCTGTTGAGTCTGCGTCAGCTTGAAGTCGAGCACACTACTCTCCTATGCCAGTCAATGCCTCTCTTAGTCTCTCCAGCACCATCGGCTCCGGCGCGGCCCCCTCGATGTGTACCGTGTCGTTGATCACCGTGCGCGGCACGCCCATTACTTGATACTTTATCGCCAGATGGGGAAACTCCGTCGCCTCCACCATGTCCGCCCGCACCATCGGGCTGGCGACGGCCATCTGGTGAGCCAGCACCACGGCCATCGGACAATAGGGACAGGTGGGGGTGATGAAGACTTGCATGTGCACCGGCTCGGTCACCTCCGCCAGCACCTTCAGTGTCCCCTCGCTCAGTTCCGGTTTCCCCGCCGCCACCAACTTGATGGCGTGCAAGAGAGAAGTGAATTCGTAGCCGGAAGGGATGCCGTAGAAGCGCACCCCGTAGTCTTCCGTGCCGATGACGGCGATGGCGGGGATCTTGTCTACACCTAACTCCTCGGCCTTCTCCTTATCGGTGACGAAGTTATAGACCTCAGCCGTCAGTTGGTCGGAGAGTTGAGCGACTTCCTCGACCAGTTGCCGAGTCTCAGCGCAAAATTGGCACTCGAATTCCTGGGTGAACATCACCAGCCGGACTGGACCAGCCAGGTCAGCCAATTCCTGCTTTACCTGTCCTGCAATCTCTTCATTCAGTAAAGGCATCTTTATTTCTCCTGAAACCCTTTCACGATTCAATTACAAATCTCTCAGAGGCTCACGGCCTCCTAGCGGTTCGTCCCTCAGATGGGGCCGGGGCCACAGGAAGCGGCGCTCGGCTTGCTGTTCCCGCCTGCCCCACCAACCCCAAACAACGAGATGGCCTTCTGTACCCTCAGGCTCCCACACCTGGGGCACGTGGGAGCGGTCCGCTGAGCCGACGAGCGCACGAACAGCTCAAATCTCTCACCACACTCATCACAACGGTACTCGTAGATCGGCATATTCCCCTACCTCCGAAATACCTGACTGGGGTATTGGTATATCACAAGAACCACATTTGTCAAGTTACCGGCGGGCGTCTCTGCCACTGTCGGTTGGTGTAGTCGTGAGCGTATCAAATTGGGGACAACCAGCAGGCCCAAATGGGTCTTTTCGTCCGTAGTGCGGCTGATTTCGACGTCGTGGCTTGTACATAATTGAAAGTGCCAGCTTCCGCATTTATGGTTGCTCCATCTTGAAGAGTGCCTTGCAGCGCATCTACTCTATCAGTGCCGAGAGTTTCCGCCCCCGCGATGAGTGGCTGGTCAGCCAACTGCTGGCCCAAATTGATGAACGCCATTGAAAACGATCTGATCCTCCGCACCAACAACGCTACCGAGCAGGTCATCCGCCACTTTGACCAGCACTATCAGAACTTTTGTGGCTTCGAGAACCTCGAAACGGCTCGCATCTACGTTGCCGTCTTCGAGAAGGTTTACCGTTTCACTCCCTTGACCCAGGATGGCCGCCCGGAGTTGCGGGGCAAGTGTCCCTTGGAATTAGCTGGCTACGAGGTCGCCAAGTGGCCAACGGCGCAGATTTGCCGGGGCTGGGCCTTCCAATGACCCACTCCAGCCTTCCAGGAGCTTGTCCCAAATGCGTGACGCTCCCGACTTAGCCACTTGGTCAAGCGTCGCACTTCTGCTATAATCCCTCCCAATGAATAGATACCGTCTCCTTAATGCGGGCCTGGCGTTGGGTCTGACAGGGGCACTCCTCTTGGCTCTGCTCGCCGTCGCCCGCGCCACATCAGCCGCACAACCGGCCAAAATCGCACCCCAGGTGTGGGCGGCCACCGTCAATGGCGGTCAGGCTGAGTTTCTGGTGATCCTGACAGAGCAGGCAAATCTCAGCGCGGCAGCAGCCCTGCCCACGCGCCAAGCGCGTCTGCGCTACGTCTACGACACGCTGCGGGAGACGGCGCTGCGCTCTCAGAATCCCCTGCGTACCGAATTGGATAGTACCGGTGTAGAGTACCGCCCGTTCTACATCGTCAATATGCTGGCGGTGAGAGGCGACCGCGCCCTCGTCACCCGTCTGGCTGCCCGCCCCGAGGTGGCGCGCATTGCGGCCAACCCCCGCGTCCGGCAATCGCTGCCGGAGCCACGGCCCGACGGTGTGCGCTCGTTGGCTCCCCAGGGGATCGCGTGGAACGTGGCGCGTGTCAACGCCGACGGCGTCTGGGCGCTGGGCCACACGGGGACGAACGTCGTCGTCGCCGGGCAGGATACCGGCTACGATTGGGACCATCCGGCGCTGATAGGTCAGTACCGGGGATACAATGGCGTCACCGCCACCCACGACTACAACTGGCACGACGCCATCCACAGCGGGGGCGGCGTCTGCGGGGCCGATTCTCCCGCACCCTGCGATGACCACGGCCACGGCACGCATACGATGGGCACCATCGTCGGCGACGATGGCGCGGGCAACCAGGTCGGCGTCGCGCCAGGCGCGCGCTGGATCGGCTGCCGCAATATGGACCAGGGGGTCGGCACACCCGCGACCTACATCGAGTGCTTCGAGTTCTTCCTGGCCCCCTATCCCATCGGTGGCGATCCTTTCACCGAGGGCAACCCCAGCCTGGCACCCCACGTGATCAACAATTCGTGGACCTGCCCGCCCAGCGAAGGGTGCGACTGGGATACCCTGCAGGCGGTCGTCGAGAACGTGCGCGCGGCGGGGATCGTCGTCGTTGCCTCGGCGGGCAACGCCGGCCCCGCTTGCAGCACGGTGGAGGATCCGCCCGCCATCTATAACGGGGCCTTCTCGGTAGGCGCGACGGATGGCAGTGATAACATCGCCGGTTTCAGCAGCCGGGGGCCGGTGGCGGTGGATGGCTCCGGCAGGCTCAAGCCGGACGTGTCTGCGCCGGGCGTGGGGGTGCGCTCCAGCCTGCGGGGCGGGGGTTACATCTCGATGAGCGGCACCTCGATGGCCGGGCCGCACGTCGCGGGGACGGTCGCGCTGCTGTGGTCGGCCGCTCCCCGCCTCATCGGCGATGTGGACACTACAGAGTGGATCATCGCACGGGCCGCCCGGCCCCATACGACGACGCAGGGCTGCGGTGGCGATGGCCCGGAGGATGTGCCGAATCACGTCTACGGCTGGGGCATCGTGGACGCGCTGGCGGCAGTGGAGAGTGCCTTGTCGGGGGTGGAGATTGGCAAGCAGGCTGCCTTCCCGATGGGACTTCCCGCCCGGCTGCTCGTCTACACGCTCAGTGTCACCAACACCTCCTATCCCACCCTCACCCAGGTCGTCGTAACAGATGCCATCCCTGCAAGCACGACCTTCGCGTGGGCCGACGGGAACTACACACAGGCAGGCGGCGGCTCCAGTGAGCTAAGTCGAACCGTGGTCATCTGGACGGCCGAGAGCCTGGCGGGTCAGGAGGTGCTGACGGCGACGCTGGCGGTCACGGTGGAGTACCTGCCGCCGGGCACGCGCGTGGTCAACGCGGCCTACGGCGTGCGCGCCAGCGAGTTGCTCACCCCTGTGATGGGCACGCCGGTGGAGACGATTATCCCATGGCGCTGTCTGTTGTTCCCGATCTTCAAGGACTGGTCGTCTGGAGATAACGGCGGTGGTTGACGGCTCGACGGCTCGGCTGAGCTCGCCGAAGTCTGAGCTCGCCGAAGTCCTGGAACAGTTGCGTCTGAAAGTGCGTCCTTTGCTGGACTTCTCCGTGCCAGCCGATGCGCTGTACGTCTACTACGCCTTCTACCACGACCCCCGCCGCACTCGCCTGTACGTCCACGAGGATGACGCCGGTCACGCGCAGGGCTTCGTCGCCGTCTGCCAGACCGGGCAGCGGCTGTTTCGACCCACCGTCGTGCTACGCACAACCCGCGCCGATACCGCCGTCGAACTGCTACGCCAAGCGCTCGTCCCCGGTCGCCCTTACTACCTGATCACCACGCCGGACCTGCGGGATGTCGTCACCAAGGTCGTGAGCATCGAGCAGCCTGAGATGAACCGCATCTACCAACTCGATCTGTCTCGCTTCCAGTCCACGATCAACGTGCTGGTCGTGGCGGAGCAGGGGTTGGGCGGCCGGCCACGCTTCCTCATTCGCTCGCGGGGGGAGCTCGCAGCCGAAGCAGGTCTCAACTGGTATTCGGCTCACTTTGCCGAGGTCTTTGTCTACACCGCGCCGGCCGCCCGGAGGCGTGGATGGGGCCGGGCGGTGTTGACGGCCTGCACGACGTGGGTTATCCGCTCGGCCAGACAGCCGCTCTACTTCGTTACTGAGACGAACGAACCCAGCATCGCGCTGGCCGAGGCAGTCGGTTACGTGGATACAGGTGCTCGTGAGTTCGCCGGTGAGGGGGTGTGCCGGCCAGGATGAAGAAACCCAGTTTCTCGACAATGAGGAGGTCAGAGAGATGAAAGTTGAACTAATCGCCATCACCCGCTACCTGCAGGGAGGCGGCACGCTGGAGGAGTTATTGGAGCACGCGGGGCGGGTGTGTTATCGCAGTGAGAGCCGGGGCGACCCGGGGAGGTTCCTGCAGGCGCGCGTCCGGGAAGGGCACGAAAGCATCATCGAGCATGCGTCGGTGACGTTCGAGATCAGTGGTATTTCGCGGGCGGCAAGCCATCAATTGGTACGCCACAGGTTGGCCAGTTACAGCCAGGAAAGCCAGCGCTACGTGGACATGTCCGACCCGGAGTGGGCGCTCCCCCCCGCCATCGCAGAGAACCAGGAGGCGAGGACGATCTGGGAAGGATTTGCCAGCGAGGTGCGAGCCGCTTACCGGGCGCTGCGGAAACTGGGGGTACGCAAAGAGGACGCCAGATTCGTACTGCCGAACGCGGCCGCCACCCGCATCGTCGTTACAATGAATTTCCGTGAACTTCTGCACGTGTTCAGGCTGCGCATCTCTCCTGCGGCTCAGTGGGAAATTCGGGACGTTTGCGTGCGCATGCTCGAACTCGTGCACCCCCTTGCCCCGAGCGTCTTCGGCGACTTGAGGGAGGAGTTGAGAGGCCAATACCCCTCCTTTTTTGAGGAGAGGTGATTCCTCAAAATTAGTCCTTCAAATACCGGTCAAACCAGCGCAGGATGTGGTTCAGCCTCTCAATGCGCCGGTCCGTGCGCCCGCCGCGCGAGAGGCCGTGCGGTTCGTCTGGGAAACAAACCATCTCTGTATCCACCCCCAACTTCTTTAGCGCCACGAAGATTTGTTCGTCTTGCTCCATATCGCACCGCAAATCCTGTTCGCTGTGGATGACGAGGGTGGGGGTTTTCACATTGCCGATGTACTTCATTGGGGACTGCCGCCAGTAGTTCTCGAGATTCTCCCAGGGCGGCTCGTCGCCGAACTCTTGTTGAAAGGCCCAGTTGAAGTCACTGGAGCCGTACATGCTGATCAGGTTGCTGACGCTTCGCTGCGTCACCGCTGCCTTGAACCGATCCGTGTGCCCGATGATCCAGTTGGTCATGTACCCACCATAGCTGCCGCCGGTGACGCCCATCCTTTCGGGGTCAATGTACGGCTTCTGCTGGACGAAATCAACCCAGGCCATCAAGTCGTCGTAGTCCGCCGTGCCCCAGTTGTTCCAGATAGCCTTGGAGTGTGCTTCGCCGTATCCTTGCCCGCCGCGCGGATTACAGAAATAGACGACGTAGCCGTGGGCAGCCAGGAAGTAGAACTCGTGCATGAAGAAGTTGCCATACTGCACTCGAGGGCCGCCGTGAATTTCCAGAATGGAGGGATATTTCTTCGATTCGTCGAAGCCAGGCGGCTTGAGAATCCAGCCCTGCAAATCGTTGCCGGCAGCGCCTTTGAACCAGACTTCCTCGATTTCTCCCAGCTCTCGGGCCCGCAGCAGATTCTCGTTGACGCGCGTCAGTTTGCGCGAGCGGCCGGTGACCAAGTCCAGCACCCAGACCTGTCCCAGGTCGGTCATGTTGGCGTGAAAATAGGCGAGCTTCGACTGCTCTGCATCGAAGCTGAACGATCCCACGACTCCCGTGTCGCCGATCACCGTCTGCAGGCTCCGCTCGTCGCCATCCAGCGCCACCGACTTGAGGACGGTGTTCCCTTGACGCGAAACTTGAAAATAGAGCCCACTCCCGTCCTTCGACCAGGTGGGCGGCATCATTGGCAGGATACCCGGAACATCATTGATCGTCCCGCTCGACACGTTGAAATCAAACTGCTCCGTCAGGTTCCTCGCCTTTCCGCTGCCGGCCGCGCCGTCCTGAGCTTGTCGAAGGGCCGGGACAACCCACAGGCACGTATTCTTCCACCACTGCCCTCGCCCCTCCCGCCCGAAGTAGGCCAGCCACTTTCCATCTGGCGAAAACGTGGGGCTGCCCTTTGGCCCCACAGGCGTCCCGACCTTGCGGAAATCCCCACCATCGGCCGGGACGACGAACAGGTCTATGGCGTCCGGGTCGAGGTCGGGGTCATCGCTGTGGTTGGAACAGAAGACGATTTCTTTCCCGTCCGGCGACCACCGTGGCTCCAACTCGTCGTAAACGTCGCTGTCGGTCAATTGCCTGGCCCGGCCCGTGCGGGCGTCAATCGTCCAGATGTGCCAGCGCTCTTTGGGCAGAAACCCGCTGCCATCTAACTTGTAGAAGACGCGCGTGATGTGGCGTGAAACAACGCCCAACTCCTTCTTGCGCTCGTCTTTTTCCCGCTCAGTAGCCTCTTTGTCCTTCTTGCGGAATTGGCAGACAAGCCGCCTGCCGTCGGGCGACCATTCAAAGGCGCCGATTTCGCCTTTCAGGTTGGTGAGTGGCCGCGTCTCCCCGCCACGAAAGGGGATGACGTAAATCTGGGGTTGCTTCTCGTCGCCTCGATTGGAGAGAAAGGTGATCTCACTGCCGTCGGGCGACCACTTGGGCTGGCTATCCACTTGATCGCCATACGTAAACTGCCGGGCGCGTCCCCCATCGGTGGGAACGACCCACAGATTAGAGCACTTCTTTTCCATCTTCTTGTCCACCCGCTGGAGGCAAAAGACGACGTGCTGGCCGTCCGGCGAGATCTGGCAGTCGGTGATCAGTTGAAGACGGTACAAATCCTCTGCGGTGATGCGACGTCTCTTTCGTGCTGGCATGATTCCTTCCCTCACGTTTTGTACTTGCCTTTGTCACAGCACCCTAATCTCACTTCTCCTCCTCGCGGAGCACGACCTTGATGGTCACCGGATCGCTCTTGGTCGTGTTGCCCGCCGCGTCCACGGCGATGACGTAGAAGGTGTGCTTCCCCACCTCTCCGATTGTCCAATTGACGTTGAATGGAGGGATGGTACGCACGGCGAAAGGCTCCAGTGACCCTTCAGCGGGCTCATTCCCCTTATCCCCAGGATACTCATAGAACTCAACCCGCGCGATGGAGTAATCCTCCACCTCGGCGTTGACGTTGGCCCACTCGTCGTGTCCGTATTCGTACACGGCCCCGTTCTCCGGATAGGTCAGGTCGAGTGTGGGAGAGATGTTATCCACGGTCACCTGGATGGTCGCCTCGCGCAACGCCGTCGAGTGGTCCACGACGCTGAGGCGCAGGCTGTATAGGCCATCCAACCCGCTGGTGTCCCAAAATTCCAGGATGTTGTGATCCACCTGGTTGCCGTGCTCGGCGCCAATCTGAATCCACTCGCTGGGGTTCAACCCCTCGCCGAACACCAGGCGGTAGAAGTTGAAGTCGCCACCTTTGGCGTTGCCGGTGATGGGGACGGTGGAGCGGACGTAGGAGTAGGGTCCGGGGCTGATGATGGCGACGTCGGCGTCGCTGCGCGAGGGGCCGTAGATGGTGTCGTACTCGGTGGGGGGCGTGGCCGGCCGCCTATCCTCCGGCAGGCTGGCGATCCAGTCGGCCGCCTCGGGCGGATAAACCTCGTAAACGCGCTCCTCGCACAGTTCCGGCGGTGTGTGGACAGTGCACAGCCGGCCAGTCTCGCGGTTGACGAGGAAGGTCCGGTGAATATTGCAGTGTTCGGTCGGCTCGGTGCCAGGGATGAACAATTCGTTGACGGTGGGGCAGTGCTCGGTAGGCAGCTTGCCGGAGACGGCGCAAACACTTCGCTCGACCAATCCATCTGGCCGCTCGAAGGGGACGATTTCCTCGTCCTGCAATGCGTACTCCATCACCGCGTGCCATACGGGCGCGGCACCGCGCAGGCCGGGCAGGTTCTTCATCTCGCTGTTGTCGGAGTTGCCCAGCCACACGCCAGCGGCCAACTGGGGCGTGTAGCCGATGGTCCAGGCGTCGCGGAAGTCGTTGGTGGTGCCGGTCTTGGCAGCGGCCGGCCGGTCGTTGGAGAGCTCCAGCGCGTTGGGATAGCCCATCGCCGCCCAGCGCGACCGCCGGTCGGAGAGGATGCTGTTCATCAGGTAGGCCAGTTGAGGCGAGAGAATGTCACGGCTCTCGGGCTGGTCGTACTCGTAGAGCACGTTGCCGTCACGATCCTCGACGCGCAGGATGGCGACCGGGTTGAGTTCGCGGTACCCGCTGCGCCGCTGATCTTCGGGCACAGGTGCGCCGTACATCCTGCCGCCGTTGGCGAAGACGCTGAAGGCGTAGACCATATCGAGCAGGCGTACCTCACCGCCACCCAGCGTCAAGCTGAGGCCGTAGTAATCCAGCCCTCGGTCGAGTGTGTTGATGCCCATGCGGTGGGCGGTGCGAATCACGTTGTCCACGCCGGCCAGTTGCAGTGCGGCGACGGCGGGGATGTTGTAGGAACGGGCCAGCGCCAACCGCAACCGCTGCGGGCCATGGTACTTCCGGTCGTAGTTCTCCGGCACATATGGGATACCGTTGGGTTGCTGGAAGGCAGTGCGCACATCGAGGAACATACGAGCGGCGTTGTAGCCCTGTGAGAGCAACGTGACGTAGGTGAAGGGTTTAAAGGAGGAACCGGGTTGGCGTGATCCATCTGCGGCGACGTTGAAGTGACCATCTATCGTCTCGTCCCAGTAGTCCAGGCTGCCGACCATGGCCAGGATTTCGCCGGTAGCGGGGCGGATGACGACCACAGCCGCGTTGTTGACGTTGTGATCGCGCCCGACGTCATAAGAGCGGAGCGGTGGCAGGAACTGCGCCGCCTCGCAGCCATTATCAATCGCTTCCTGGATGACAGTCTCCTCGTCCTCACCGGAGAGGCGGCGGACCTGGGTTCGTGCCACGCACTGGGCCTGTTCCTGCAGATCCAGGTCAATGGTGGTGTAGACCCGTAGCCCGCCGCGATACACGGTTTCGGGGCCGAACATACCCTCCAGTAGCTTGCGCACGTAGACGGAGAAGTGGGGAGCCGTCATATCGAAACGTTCGGTAAACTCGGCCAAGTCCCAGGGTTCATATTTGGCGGCTACCGCCTCTTCAGGAGTGATGCAGCCCTGGTCCACCATCGCATCGAGCACGAGGTGCTGGCGCTCGCGAGCGGCCTCTGGATTGTCGAAGGGGTTCATTCCAGGGTATTGTGGAATGGCAGCCAGCGTGGCGGACTCGGCCAGTGTCAGGTCGCCAACGCTTTTGCCAAAGTACACCCGGGCCGCGGCTTCGATGCCATAGGCCAGGCTGCCGTAGAAGTTGGTGTTCAAGTACCACTCCAGGATCTGCTCTTTGCTATACTTCTGGGAGATGCGGTAGGCCAGCAGGATTTCAGTGATCTTGCGCTCGTAATCCTTCCACTCAGGGCCTTCTGCACTAACGATGCGTCGTTCGGGCTCAATGACGATGTTCTTGACCAACTGCTGGGTGATCGAGGAGCCGCCCTGGATTTGCTGGCCCCGGACGTTGGCCCAGAAGGCACGGGCGATACCGCGCGGGTTGATGCCGGGGTTCTCCCAGAAGTTGCGATCCTCAATGGCGATAGTCGCGCAGATGAGGTCTTCTGGAGTCTGATCCAGTGTGACCCAGGTGCGGTCGCCGCCGAAGGGGTCAATCACCTCGTAGAGCAGGACCTGACCGCTGCGGTCGTAGATCTTGGTGGTCTCAAAGTTCTCCTCGGCGGCCTTGATCACCTCCGGCTCAGGCAGGTCGCGAGTGAAATAAGCGTAGGCGCCATAGACGCCGCTCACCCCGCTGACAACAACCCCTACGGTCACGAGCAGGACCGCCAGCATCAGGATGGCGGCGACGCGGAGCAACTGGTGCACGCCGGTTCGCTCTCTGGTGCGGCGGCGCTGGCGGCGCTGCAGGGCGATGTATCGAACGATGCGAATTGGTGTCACGATTCAGCACTCCCTCCACACGATGTATGCGAATCGTACCAGAAAGCGGGCAGATTGGCAAGTCGGGGACAGGTACAATGGATGCGAACGGCTCTCTCGATGAGGAATGGGGCTGGACGAAGTTGACGGTGTGCATGAGCCATGTTATACTTCGACGCCAACGTGCTTTTGCGCAATCGCGCATGTGCATAGGCTGATGCCGATGAAGGCTGAGGTTATCCACGCAGGTAGTGAGAGTGCGCAGCGTCGCGCCGTCGAGGTGTTGCAGGCCGGGGGGCTGGTCGCTTTCCCCACCGACACCGTCTACGGTTTGGCGGCATTTCCATGGGGTGTGGACGCCGTAGCCCGTTTGTACGAAGTCAAGCAGCGTCCAGCAGATAGGCCCATTCCGCTCCTGCTGTCTGATGCCAGCCAGTTGAGCCGTGTTGCCACACTCCCGCCCCGATTCAGACGCCCGTTCAGACGATTGAGCGCTTACTTCTGGCCCGGTGGGCTGACGCTGGTGCTGCACAAAACCGAGAGCGTGCCCAGCGCAATTAGCCCCGGCTCCACTGTGGCCGTGCGCATACCTGACTTGCCGTTGGCCCACAATCTCATTCAGGCGGCAGGGGGCATACTGGCCGTCACCAGTGCGAACATCTCTGGCCAGCCCAATTCCATCACCGCTCAGGAGGTCGAGGTGCACCTGGGGGACCGGATAGACCTGATCCTCGACGGCGGTCCCTGTCGAGGGGGCGTCCCGTCCAGCATCCTCGACTGCACCGTCTCTCCCCCGGCACTGCTGCGGCACGGGGCTGTCTCCGAAGCGGCCCTGCGCGCGGCCATCGGCTCCATCAAAATCCCAGACTAAGGAGTTGTAGAACAGTGTGTGATCAGAGGGGTTTCACCTTGTGGTTCACCGGCCTCTCAGGGTCGGGTAAGACCGCCATCGCCAAACTGGTCGAGCGGGAGCTGCTCGACCGGGGCCTCAAGGTCGAGAGGTTGGACGGCGACATCGTACGCCAGAGCCTAACCCGCGACCTGGGGTTCAGCAAGGAGGACCGGGACAAGAATATCGAGCGGGTGACGTTCGTGGCGAAACTGCTCACCCGCAACGGCGTGGCGGTCCTCTGCTCATTCATCTCCCCCTACCGGGAGCGGCGGGCCAGGTCACGCCAGGAGATCGGCGAGTTCATCGAGGTCTACGTCGAGTGCCCGGTGGAGGTGTGCGTCCAGCGGGACGTGAAGGGGTTGTACGCGCAGGCTTTTGCCGGGGAGATTGAGAACTTCACGGGTGTCTCCGACCCTTATGAGGAGCCGGAGAACCCAGAGCTCGTCTGCCACACGGCGCAGGAGACGGTCGAGGATAGCGCAGCGAAGATCATCGCTTATTTGGAGGAGCAAGGGTATTTTTCAGCGGTGTGAGAGGGCCGGCGTAGGTGCTGTTCGTTGACAGATATAACGCCCTCAGCACACAGGTTGAATGACGACGGGGGGAGGGTCCTGTGAGCAGAAAGCGGTCACATAAACGAAAAAAGCGTGCTGCGACACCACGTAGACAACGGAAGCCGTCTAGCCGTCGGGCGGCCCCGCCACCCAGCCGGGACGAGCGGCGGCTGCGAGACCGCATCCAGGAGTGGTACATCCACGACTACGTCACCTCCGAGGGGGAGCGCATCATTGACCTCTTCGCCGCCGAGGTGGGGCCGCGGCTTCCCCCCGGCCCGGCGGCGGATGCTCGACGACTGGCGACGTACCAACCGCTGCCGGCTGTTCAAGGTACAGGCGGTCGAGCCGGGCGTCGGCCTGACGGTGCAAGACCTGCTCAGCGGCGAGGTTATGGAGGTCAACGACATCTCCGCCTCCCACGCCCTGGTGAAGCGGCAGATCCTCCTGGCCCGCCCGCTGCTGACGAGGGACCGGCTGCACTTTACCGGCATCGTGATTCCCCTCCCGCCGATGTACAAGCCCGACCTGCTGGATTTTGCCCGGGAACTATGGAAGCAGTACCGGGCGGAGCACCCCCGGGCATCGGTGGACGATTTCTATCGAGACCACAGCCTCGACCTCTACCACCGCCTGGTGGAAATCACCACCGCGCCGCCCCCCCCGTCTACACACCGGAGGGCCACCCGGTGACGCCCAGCACGGCCCGCTACGCCGTGACTGACCCCCGGACGGTCGAGGAGCGGCTGGATCAGGCGGAGGAGTTCATCTACGCGAGGCCAGCAGACGAAGATGAGACGGCGCTGGCCTACAACTGGCTGCTGAGAGGTCGCTCACACGTGCCTGAGAGCCCTATGGGAGAGAGAGGAAAGATTCCCAAGACAACTGTGACGGCGGGGCCGGGCGAGCCTGTATACCTCTTCCTCCCCGGCGCCACGGTGGGAACCCTTGCCGAAGATTGAGGAGGCTATTTCCCGCCAGATGATGACCGCCCAGTACGCGGAGTGGCTTGACACCCCGGTGCCCGCGCTGGACGGGAGATCCCCGCGCCAGGCAGCCGGCGACCCGGCGATGCGGGAGCAGTTGGAGGAACTGTTGAAAGCCATCGAGTATATGGAAGAGCGGCGGCGGGCGGGCGAGCCCTACATTGACATCACGGACCTGCGACGCAAACTGGGGCTGCCCCGCGCTGAGAGCTCCACGGCTGCAGAGACCCTCCGATGACCGCCAACCAACCAACTAACCAACTAACCAACCGTCCATCCATTCCCCCATCCTACCTCGCGCCTCTCCTCGTATTCCTGATTACGCTCGCCCTTTACATCGCCACCGCCGCCCCGGCCACTCTCTTCGGCGACCCATCCGAGTATCAATTCATCCCCGCCATACTCGGCATCGCCCATCCGCCGGGCTACGCCTTCTACACCCTGCTGGCGAAACTCTGGCAGACCCTCATCCCGCTGGGCAGCATCGCCTACCGCACCAACCTCCTGGCCGCCGCCGTCGGTGCCTGGACCGTCACCGCCGTCTACCTCACTGTCTGCGAATTACGAAATACGAAACACGCCTCCCACATCATCGCTCCCCTTTTTGCAGCCCTGAGTCTCGCGGCCTCCCCTGACCTGTGGCAACACTCCATCCATGCCAACGCTCACATCGTCAGTGTCGCACTGGCTGCCGCCCACCTCTGGCTCCTGGTCCACTGGTGGCGCACTAAGAAAGATCGCTATCTGGCCGCCTTCGCCCTCACCCTGGGGTGGGCCGTCACCCACCACCCCATCACCCTGATGGGTATCCCGGCCTACGGCTTCTTCATCCTGGTCGTGCGCCCTCGCATCCTGCGCCAGTGGCGGACGTTGCTGTGGCTGGCCGGGTGTCTGCTGCTGGGGCTGGCCCCGCTCCTATACTACCCCCTGCGCAGCCCCAGCGCCCCCTTCGGCCCCACCGACATGCGCACCTGGGAGGGGTTCTGGCGGCACGCCACCGCCCAGGGACTGCGGGTCAACCTGTTCCACTTCGGCCTGCCCGACCAACCCGACCGGGCGCTGGTCCTCTGGTCTCTCCTACGGCTCCAGTTCTCCCTCCCTGTCATCATCCTTATCGTTGTGGGATTGATCTGGATCGCTCGTCGCGCTCCTAAGCCCTCTATACTCATCTATTCGTTCCTTCTCACCCATCTTCTCTTCACCCTTAACACCGTCCAGGACGTGATGGCCTACCTGCTCATCCCCTTTGCAGCCCTGGCAATCGCCGCAGGCGCCGGCGTCCTCGCCCTGACCAACCTCCTGACCCGCTCAATTCGTAATCCGCAATTGTTCATTGTTCATTGTTCATTGTTCATTCTCCTCCTCCCCTGGCCCTTCATCCAAGCTGGCCTCAATCTTTCCCGTGGCATCTCCCTCCGCGACTTCACCGCCGCTGAGGAATACGTCGCCGCCGTCTACGACCGCTTCGCCGGGCGCGGCGAGGGTGCGGTGCTGCTCTCCGACTGGGAGCACCTGACCCCTCTCTGGGTCCACATCTACACCCAGGGGGAATCGCTGAGCGAGGGGGACGTGAAACTGGTTTACGTCAACCCCGCCAATCCGTGGGTAGAGAGCGTATGGCAACACATCGAGGAGGGGCCGATCTACGTCGTGGGCTACCGGCCTTCCGTGCGTGACGCCGGCTTCCGCCTGCTGCCCGACGGCCCCTTCTACCAAGTCGTCGCCCCGCCAGCTAGCGCCACCCCACCCCACCCCTTCGACGTCTGGGCCGACGACCGCGTCCACATCCTGGGCTACGACCTCAGCCCCCACCCTGGCCTTCCCCCACGGGCGAGGGAGGGAACGGGAGGGGGTGTCCGCGCAGGTGAGTCGCTGGTGTTGACTCTCTACCAGAGTGTGCTTGAGCCGATGGAGGGTATATGGATGCCCTACGCGCAACTCGGTCCAGTAGAGGCGCGGTGGACCACAGACAGCCGCTTGCTCACACCTCAGTGGCTGCCCGGGGAAGTGGTGGTGGAGCGATACGAACTGCCGCTTCCTTTCACCCTGCCGCCAGGGGAATACCCGCTCAAGCTAGGCTACGCCGATCTGAGCGGCGGGCGGGCGGAACTGGGGCTCTCCAACGGCGGGAATGCGGCAGAACTGGCAACCATCACTGTCTTACCTCCCCCCCCTCTTTCCTCCCCATTGAGAGGGATGAAAGGGGAGGCGCTGGCAAACCTGGATAACCAGGTGGCGCTGATGGGGGCGCGAGCGCGAGCAGGCTGGCAGACGCGCCAGGCCCCGTGGGAGGAGCCGCTGATCGTCCGGGCAGGGCGGCCCCTGCACCTCACCCTGACCTGGCGCGCCCTGGCCTCCCCCTACGAAAGTTACACCGTCTTCATCCACCTGATAGATGGCGCGGACCGCCCCGTCATCGGCCACGACTACACCCCCCTGGGTGGCTCCTGCCCCACCTACCTGTGGTTTCCCAAGTGGCTGCCTGGGCAGACCCTGAACGATCCCTACCGGCTGATCATCCCGGACGATCTACCGCCGGGCGACTACTGGCTGGAGGTGGGGATGTACGGGATGACTTCCCTTCGTCGCCTTCTTGTGGTAGACTTAGAGGGAAACCTGGCCGGTGACCGGGTCATCCTGGGGGCGGTACGGGTGGAGTAGGCTTCGACGTGAAGGCCTCGGCTTAGCACTCGGCGTGAGCTCGGTCGAACGCTCCGTCGAAGCCCTCAGCCGAACGGAGGTAAAGGAATGGACGTTGCGCTGTTGATCTGGGCGGTGGCCCTGACAATCCTGGTGGTCGTCGGCATCGTGTGGATACTCGACCTGCAGGCCAGGCAAAGTCGGCTACAACGCCGCGAGACGCTATTCACCGGGGGAGCGAAAGGAGAGAGCCCCAACCTCGCTGCGGCGCTGGAGAACCTGGCCTCTCGCCTTTCGGAGGCGAACGCACGCGCTGAACGATTGGTGGCACACACCCAGCAGATTGACGAGACCCTGGCCCACGCTGTGCAGGGTGTGGGACTGGTGCGCTTCCGTGCCTTTCAGGACACCGGTGGTGACCAGAGTTTCTCGTTGGCATTGGCAGATGGCGAGGGAAATGGCGTGGTTGTCTCGGCGCTTTACGGCCGTGGCGCGACGCGCCTCTACGCCAAGCCGGTCCAGGGCTGGCTCTCACGCAAGGCGCTGAGCAAGGAAGAAGAGAAGGCCCTCGCGCAGGCACGTCAGGTCGTCGTCGGTCACGATTGACAAAAACCTGACGCTGATGTATCATTTAGACAATACTCTGTTGCGACCGCACTAAAGCATCATTACAGAACATAAGGAGGTACCCGTGTTCAAGAGAGGACAGATGGCCAAAACCCCTCCTGTGGCTCCTGCTTCCAAGATCGAGACCATTGTAGGCCCTAATGCCTACTTCCGGGGCGATATCCAGTCCGACGGCGGTGTCCGCGTTGATGGCATCTTCGAGGGAAACATTGACATCACCGGCAACCTGGTCATCGGCGAAGGGGCGAAAATCATCGCCGAGATCAGGGCCAACAACATTTCCATCTCTGGTGCAGTCAAGGGCAACGTCAATGGCAACCGGGTGGAGATACTGGAGACCGGCCGGGTGTGGGGTGACCTGACCATCAACTCGCTGCTGCTCAACGAAGGGGCTTACCTGCGTGGGCAGACCACGATGCACGGCGACATTGAGCCCCCGATGATCGAGCCCCCCAAACCCCGGCCTGCTGCTGAGCCCGCCAGCACCACAATCGTGGACGTAGAACCAAGGCTCCAGGTGGACGAATAGCGTCGGCATCGAGAGAAAGAGCCCCGCCATGCTCCTGTTGTGGTGGGGTTTTTCTTTGCAATTACACGTAACTACTTTGACAATGTCAGATTAACATAAAGCGGGCTGCACTTGCTCGCCGGTGCTCGTAGCCCCCGTCCTCGGGGGCGTCTCAAACGAGATTTGCCCGGAGAACACGTCCTTGTCCCCAAGGACGTCGCCAGCGAGAGCATCTTACCCCGAGCGGTTATTCTCCGCATGGGACGCCCCCGGGACAGGGGCTGGGAGCAGCGTCTGAGTAGTTACTCCATTCTTACGTTTTACGTTTCACGCTTTCACGTTTCAGATACCGCTCCACGCCGTCCAGGTGCCAGGCCAACTGCCGCCGGTACGTGGGGTGGGGTGCAAAGGAACGCCGAACTTCATCGAACGCGGCATCTCCGACTATCTCAATCTCCTCCATCTCGCCCACCCCCAACCCTGACTTGTGGCAATACTGCAAATACCCGACCTGCTGCGGGTCGAAGCCCATCAGGTGCGTTGTGAGCGTATCCACTGCCAGTGGGTCCGTTCCTGCCAGCGCCACCTGCCAGTCCACCGCATCGCCCGCCGCAGGTCCATCCCCCTCCATCCCCTGCCAGCCGTCAATCACCGCCAGGTGCGGCCAGACGCGGGGGGCCACCAGTGCCAGGTTCAGGTTGATGACCGGAAAGCCCTGATGCATCGCCATTTTGCTTGATCCGCCCGGCCGGCCCAGAAGGGTGGATTTGCCCCACTCAGCCAATCCCGATTGCCGCAGCCGCCTGGGAGCTAGGTAGGCCACCCGCCGCACCAATCCAGGCGTGCCACCGCTGTGCCGGACAGTCGGGGGGCTGACCAGCGTCCCCATCACCATGTTCTTAATGGAGAGCGTGACGATGACCGTGTCGTGGGTCTTGGGCGGGCCAACGGAGATGCGATAGTCGGCCTCGACGGCGGTGCGAGCCAGGTGCACCGTCAGTGGCTGCAAGCGGCGGTCGTAGACCTCCACCGGTACTATGTCGTCAGCGTTGAGGTCTATCAGTTCGACGCCGTACCTCTCGACCAGCCGCTCGTAGCCGTAGTTGCGGAAGCCTTCCCAGGTGGGAGAGAGCGCCGCCCCCTCGGCTACGATGATGGAGCCATTGTAGCGGGCGCGGATGAAGTCCAGTACGGCGCGGACAGCATCCACGTGGGTCGCTGCCAACTGGCGGTTAACCGAGACGAAGTTGGGCTTGACCAGGACGCAATGGGTGGTATCCAACCTGACCTGATCGGCGATGCTCTCCAGCGCCGCCGCCACGTTCCCATAGCGACTCTCCCCTCGTATCAGCGCGACCCTGGCCCCTCCCACATCCCCCACCTCAGAACTCCAGCTTCCGGTGGCGCATGACCACGTTTTCCGCGATTCCGATGCCGATCATCGTCGTCAGCAGCGCAGCGGGGCCGTAACTGATGAAGGGCAATGGCATTCCCGCGACGGGCAGCAGCCCCAGGTTCATGCCAACGTTGACGACGGTCTGGAACAGGATCATCGCCAGCGTGCCCGTCACCAGCAGCCGCCCCAAACCATCCGGCGCAATCAGGATGATCCGCAGCAGGCGGAGGAACAGCACCAGGTAGAAGGCAAACAGCAACATCACGCCCGCAAAGCCGAGTTCCTCGGCGGTGACGGCGAAAATGAAGTCCGTGTGGCGCACCGGCAGGTAGCGGAGCTGGCTCTGCGTGCCCTGGCCGAGTCCTTTCCCCCACAGCCCGCCCGAGCCGATGGCGATAAATGCCTGTTCGAGTTGGTACTCGACACCAGGATTGCTGCTGGGATTGAGGAAACCCAGCACGCGCTTGGGCATGTGTGGATAGTGTGCCATCAGGTTCCACAAGGGGATCAGCGACCCCAGTCCCAGTAGCCCGGTGATTACCAGATAGCGTATCTGCACGTCCGATTCGAACAGCATGGCCAGCCATATAACGACAAACACGGCAGCAGTGGACATGTCGGGTTGCAGAAAGACCAGCGCTGCCAACGACAGTGTCATAGCGGCGGAAAGGAGATAATTGACGGAGTCAGGACGCTCGGCGGCCACTTCGACCAGGCTTGTCTTAGGCGCCCCGAACAGCGGTGGGGCAGGGGCTCTACGCCTTCGTCGCCGGCTGAGCGCGGCTCCTGCCGAGATGGTGAGCAGGATCATCGCCGGGAACGAGGGCTGGAGCCGAAAGAGGCCCAGGTTGAACCAGCGGCGTACCTCGCCGATTTCGCTTTGCCCGAAGGAGAGCACAAGCACCAACAAGACGACGGCCAGGAGATAGGCCAGCCACCAGAAGTCGCCCAGCCACTGATAATCGCGTGGGAAGGCGGCCAGCAGAAAGACCAAACCTACCCCGGCAGCCCCCAGAATCACCTGCCGCCGCCACAGATCGTGTAGACGTGGATCAGGACTGCCCAGGTTGGCGCTGTAGATCATCACCACGCCATACGTGACCAGTAGAATGGTAACCGAGAGCAGCACGTAGTCAAAGTGCCGCCAGACACGGAATCTCGTCATCCTATCTCTTACGTTGCCTGTGTCCGGCCGACAGGGGGATGTCAGCGACCAGGCGTGATTCCTGTGCATCCTGGGAGAAGGTCACTTGAACGCCCTCGGCGTCAATGGCGATGTGGCGCGAGATCACGGTGATGATTTCGTCTTTGAGTGTGTCCAGCAATGCGGGTGGGATATTAGCCCGGTCGTGGGCCAGCACCAGGCGCAGCCGTTCCTTGGCGACCTTCCTGCTGGACGGTTTATAACGACGGCCCAGCAGGCGTTCTAGAGCTCTCATAGTCAATCCCCCTCAGAACGCATGAAACGGAAGAGCCGTTCAAACACACCTTGCTCACGCAAGGTCAGGAACGGCACGTCTTCCCCTCGCAGCCGGCGAGCGATGTTGTGAAATGCCTGGCCAGCCAGAGAACTATCGCTGGAGAAGGCAAGGGGTTGTCCTCGGTTGCCGGCGATCAAGATAGCCTCCTCCTCCGGCACAATGCCAACCAGATCAATGGCCAGCAGCTCGATGACGTCGGCGATGGCCAGCATCTCACCGCGCCGCACCATCTCCGGCTTGATCCGGTTGATGACCAGTTGCCCGGGGCCTTTCTCCTCCGCCTCGATGAGGCCGATGACCCGGTCTGCGTCACGCACGGCGGCAACCTCCGGGTTGGTGACGATGAGGACCTCGTCGGCTGGGGCGACGGCGTAACGGAAGCCCTGCTCAATGCCCGCGGGCGAGTCAATCAGGATGAAATCGTGCTGCTCTCGCAGGCTTTCGCAGAGGCGCACCATGTCATCGGGTTGGACCGCGCTCTTGTCGCGGGTTTGCGCGGCTGGCAACAGGAAGAGTTCCGAAAGCCGCTTGTCGCGCACCAACGCCTGGCGCAGCCGACAACGTCCCTCAATCACGTCCACCAGGTCGTAGACGATGCGGTTTTCCAGGCCCAGCATCACGTCGAGATTGCGCAAACCAACGTCGGCGTCAATGACCACCACGCGCTGTCCTTGCATCGCCAGCGCGACGCCCAGGTTGGCAGCGAGGGTAGTCTTGCCTACTCCGCCTTTGCCAGAAGTAATCGTCAGCACTCTTGCCGCCATTGGCTCTCCTTACCCCGCCCGTCCCGAATCGCTGTTGTGCCAAGGCACGGCCACAATCTGTCCTTCACGCACCGAGGCCGTCTCCGGCACAGGCTGGCGCTGTTGCTCCTCCGGGGAGCGGGCGATGTGACCAGCGATGCGGAGTTGCGTGGGAGCCAGATCGAGAGCACAGATCACAGCCCCTTCATCCCCCAACGCCCCAGCATGCACGACCCCGCGCACCCGGCCCCACACCACGATGTCACCACCTGCCACGATCTCCGCTCCGGGGTTGCAGTCGCCGATGACCACGACGTGTCCTGGATGGCGCAGGCTCTGACCAGAACGAAGCGTGCGCCGCACAACCAACCCCTCGACGAAAGATTCCTCGCCTCCCTCGGGCGCGGCTTCCAGCTCGCGTGGGTGGGATGGACCAAGATCGATCACCAACCCCAGCTCCTGCGCCGCTGCCTCCGTGATTGGGTTCGTGCTGACCACCGCCCACAACTCGACCTGGTGACGGGTCAGTAGTGCCTGCGCTTCCTCAACTTCAACGCGGCTCAGTTCCCGCGACCTGACGTCAAGAGCGACGCGCCCACCGCTAAAGAAGGACGGACTCGCGCCGAGACGTGCCTCCAATGCGGACAGTTCAGCACTCCAATCTCCTTCCCCTAGCGTGACGAGCAGTCCCTGACGGATGCCCTTGATGGCGATCGTGTCTGGGCTCATACGCGCTTTCTCTGCCATCCTGACGGTGTAGCCTCGTCGCGGCTGAAATAATACTCCAGAATGTCGTGGGCCACCGGCACCGCGTTTATCGTACCTTCGCCGCCGTTGTACAGGAAGACGATGACGGAGATCTCCGGGTTCTCCACCGGCGCGAAGGCAGCGAACCAGGCGTGAGTCGGCTGAGCGTACCCGGCGCCACAGGCACCCGTCGCCAGCGCGATGTCGTCGCAGTACTGGGCCGTTCCGGTCTTTCCGGCCACCCGCACGCCTTCAATCTGCGCGCGTGTCGCCGTCCCATACGCCACCGCCCCCTCCATCCCCTGTTGGATCAGCGACCAGTTCTCCGGGCTGATGGGTAGCGTGCTGACGATCTCCGGCTCGAAAGGCTGGACCACGTTTCCCTGGGCATCGGTGATGTGGTGTACGATGCGAGGGCGGTAGCGCGTGCCAGCGTTGGCAATGATGTTGATGGCGTTGAGCATCTGCAGCGGCGTGACCTCGATATAGCCCTCTCCAATGGACAGATTGTAGGTGTCGCCGGTAGACCAACTCTCGCCTTTATTGATGCGTTTCCAGGTTGGATCAGGCACCAGGCCACCTTCCTCGGCTGTCAGCTCCACGCCGGTCGGCTCGCCGAAACCGAGAAGTCGGGCATAATGCGGGATACCATTTTCTTCACTCATTCCCAACCCTTTGAAGCCATCTTCCTCGAAGCCCCCGCCAGTCTTGTAGAAGAAGATATTGCACGAGTTAGCAATGCCACCCACCACGTCCAGCGAGCCGTGGCCAGCCCGGTTCCAGCAGTGGAAAGACTGCGCGCGGCCGGGGTCGTTGGGGTAATACTTGTTGGGCACGACGATTGTCCCGGGACAGGTCAGGCGTGTGTGCGGTGTCAATACCCCCTCTTGAAGGGCACCCGCCGCTATCACGACTTTGAACGTTGACCCAGGCTGCAACCGATCCGAGATGGCGTGGTTGAGCAGCGGCCGGTGGACGTCCTCATACAGACGCTCCAGGTCCTGCGCCGAAATGCCCCGGGCGAAGAGGTTGTTATCGTAGGTCGGCAGGCTGACCATGGCCAGGATTTCGCCCGTCTGCGGGTTCATCACGATCGCCACCCCACGCGGGGAGTTCACGCGCGCCAACCCCTCTCGCAGCGCCTCCTCTACAACTCGCTGCAGGTCAAGGTCGAGCGTCAGATACACATTATTCCCAGGTACAGGCGTGGCCTGTTCGCTGATCACACGGATGAATCGGCCAAGCACATCCTCCTCGACGAGCTGCTCACCTTTTTCCCCTCGCAGCATATCCTCGTACGTTGCTTCGACGCCGGTGACACCGATGCGATCCGTGGCCGGATCGTAGCCTTGCGCGCGGTATTCCTCCTCGCTTTCCTCAGGGATGGGCGACAAGTACCCAATCATCTGCGAGACCAGCGGGCCATAAGGGTAATCGCGTATCGAATCCACCTCGATGGATACGCCGGGCAGCGTCATGCTCTCCTGTGCCACCAGTAGTGCCGTATTCCGCTCGATCCCTTTCTTGATCACCACCGGGCGATAATATGCCGCGAAGGGTAATTCGTTTCCACGCCCATCGTCCAACGCATGACGCAACATGTCACGCAAACCGGATGAGGGACTGTTTTCGCCCGTCTCCATTCCGGCTGTGGTGTAGGGCATATCGAGCAGTATGGCCAGGCGGATGAGAACGGCCTCCGCCTCGTCCTCGTCTTCGGGAAGATAGGCGGGGACGAGGGTGACTTTGAAACTGGGGATATTGCGCACCAGCGGTATGCCATTGCGCTCGTAGATGATGCCGCGGGCAGTAGGAATGGTGACGGGACGCAACCTTTGCCAGTCCGCTCGTGCGCGGTAATGTGCGCCCTGCACGAACTGAAGATGCCACAATCGTTGGCCGAAAATTGCAAAGGCGCACAGGATCACCAGGCCTAGCACGATGACCCGTGGTGCCCCCTTGATGGTTGCCCAGCGCGCCTGCCATCTGCTCTGAGCGGTGTCCTGAGCCTGCCGTGGAGCTTTGTTCAATGTCACAGCGCAAATTCCTCCCGCCGTGTTTTCCGTTCTAGCCACGTCAGCGGCTGCCGGACGAATGGGGCCAGGAGTGTGTTGAGTAGCACCGACGGCCCTGCTACGTGCAGCAGCGCAAACCCCCAATCTGTTGTATGCCCTATCGAGGCCAGGACGATCACTAGGGCCAGGTGATAGGCCGCAATACTGAGAAGTGCCAGGAGCAACAGCCGCGCCACCGGCAAACCGAGTCCCCTTCCCCAGGGCTGTCCTGCCAGGAAGGCCGTTGACAGTAGGGCCAGTGCAGTTGCGCCCAGCGGCCCGCCGGAGAGCAGGTCAACGATCAGCCCGCCGGTAAAACCCCACACCAGTCCCTCGTCCACGCCGCGCACGGTGGTCCAGACCAACACGACGAGCAACATCAGGTCGGGTCGTGCTCCCCATAGGCTCACCCGCGACAGCCAGACGCTCTGGATTAGAGCTATGCTGGTCAGAAGAGGGAGGCTCAGGTAGAGGTTTATGTCGCACCTCCTGGCGTGAAACGCAAAACGTGATGCGTAGCGCTATGGCCCTTCGGGTGCAGGCTCCTCGAGAGGAATCTGCTCAAACGCGGTGATCACCAACACCAGTTCCAGCCGCGAAAAGTCCACCACCGGTCGCACGATGGCGGCCTGGAATAACTCATAGTCCATCTGCTGCACCTCAGCCACCTGGCCGATGACCAATTCTTTGGGCAAGAAGCCACCCAGCCCAGAGGTGAGCACGATTTCGCCGACGCTGATGCTCTCCTCTTGTGGGATATACTCCATGCGCAATGTGCCGTCGGGCTGCCCCTCGACCAGGCCGGTGACGCGGGACGCCTGTAGGAGAGCGGCGATCTTACTGTCGGCGTCGGTGAGCAGTTGCACTTTGGCCGTGCGCGGCCCCACCTCCGCGATTCGCCCCACCAAAGCAGCGCCGCCACTGACGACCGGCATTCCCACCTCTACCCCCTGTTGGGCTCCTACGTTGATGGTGATGTAGCGCAGGTAGGGATTGGGGTCTGTGCCCACCACCTCTCCACACGGGAAAGTACCGCAGGCCTCCCGACCGATTACATCGGCACCCAGAAAAGCCAAGACCGGATACTCGCTGGTGAAGTTCAGCAGATCACGGAGCTGTTGGGCCTCGGCTTCGTACTCTCTCAAGCGCACGTTCTCGACGGTCAGAGCGTCTGCTTGTGCTTGCAGATCCTCAACCCGCGCCCGCAGTTCACGCACTTCACGCACCGTCTGGAACAGGTCGCCGGTAGCCTCCGCCACGCTCGAAAACACGCGCTGCAATGGGTCGAGCACGTAGTGAAGCGCATTCTCCACCGGGGTCAGATAGCCGGATTCATGGAACACCAGAAGCAGCAATCCGAGGACCAGTAGTGCCAGGGGTAGCCAGGGATGGCGGGGCGACTGGTTCATAGTTCTATCCCACCAGCGACTGGAAGCCGGCTAACTCTCTAACATGGAGGCCGATTAGAAAGCTGGGGCTCTGGGGTGCCGTTCGTCGGTGCTGGCCAATACTTCGTGGAGCGTGTCCAACTCCTCCAGTACCTTGCCGGCGCCGCGGGCTACACAGGTCATCGCGTCCGGGGCTACCCAGGCTCGCATGTTTGTCTCTTCGCTGATCCGTTCAGCCAGGCCCTTCAGCAAAGAACCACCACCGGCCAGACAGATGCCAGTCTCCATCAAGTCAGCGATCAACTCAGGCGGTGTCTCGTCCAGCGTGTCTTTGATTAGATCTACGACGATGTTGACCGCCCCGCTCAGCGCTTCTCGGATCTCGATGCTGCTGACTTCGACCGCTTCGGGCAATCCAGTGACCAGATTGCGTCCGCGCAGCGTCATCGTCACTTCCTCAGACAGCGGGTATGCCGATCCAATGTTGATCTTGGTCCGCTCGGCCATACGTTCGCCTATGTATAGGTTATACTTCTGGCGAGCGTACTGCATGATTCCTTCGTCCATCTCATCGCCAGCGACGCGGATGGAACGGCTGACTACGAACCCTCCCAGGCAGAAGATACCCACCTCGGTCGTGCCACCGCCGATGTCTACAATCATGCTACCACGCGCTTCTGTAATCGGCAGCCCGGCCCCGATGGCTCCCGCCATCGGTTCCTCGATCAGAAAAGCTTCCCGTGCACCGGCAGATATGGCAGCATCGTATACCGCCCGCTTCTCGACTTCGGTCACACCACTGGGGATGCCCACGATGACCCGGGGACGGGGAAAAGGAAGCAGTAACTGGCTATGTGCCTTCTTAATGAAGTAGTCCAGCATTGCCTCGGTCACCTCGAATTCCGAGATGACGCCATCGCGCAGGGGGCGGATAGCGACGATGTTGGCGGGCGTGCGGCCGACCATCTCCTTTGCTTCGGCGCCAATGGCAAGAACCTTCTTGCTGTCTCGCTCTATGGCCACCCAGGAGGGTTCGTTGATGACAATACCCTTCCCCCGCACGTAGACGAGCGTATTGGCCGTGCCGAGGTCAATGCTGATATCAAGGGAAAAAAGCCCAAGAAAGGCATCAATGGGATTAAACACGAACTGCTCCTAATGCGCAAATTACCGTCGGGGCTACTCGGTCAAGATTATACCACAAATCATGGACGGAGGGAAATCTTGGAAAGCGGGCCGTTTATGTTATAATCTGATGTTACAATCATGTCTCCGCACTATCAGGTTCGATTGCCCGTCTTCGAGGGCCCTCTAGATTTGCTCCTCCACCTCATAGAGCAGGAGGAACTCGACATCACCACAGTTGCGTTGGCCCAGGTGACCGACCAGTACTTGGCTTATCTGGCGGAGCTGGAACGACGGCGGGTGAAAGAACTGGCGGATTTCCTCGTCGTGGCAGCGAAGCTTGTGCTCATCAAATCCCTCGCGCTGCTCTCGCGTCCCTCGAAGTTGGCTCCCGAAGCCGAAGAGGTGGGAGACGAATTGGTGCGCCAGTTACAGGAATACAAGCGCTTCAAGGAAGTCGCGGCGCTGCTGCACGAGCGGGAGAAGCGAGGACTGCACAGCTACGTGCGTATTGCTCCTCTTCCCCGCCCGGAGCCACAACTTGACCTGGGCGGCGTGACGCTCCATGACCTGGTGGCTGTCGTGCAGGAGGCGCTGGACGCGATGCCTGCCCCGCCGGCCGGAGAGATCGTTGCGCCTGTCACGGTGACGGTTGCCGAGCAAATCTCCCACATTGAGGAGCGACTGGCCCGACGACGACAGGTCCTCTTTCGCGAGGTTCTTTCGCATGTCACCACCCGTGTCGAGGTGGTCGTAACGTTGCTGGCGTTGCTGGAATTGATCAAGCAGGATCGAGTACGGGTGCGGCAGGAGCGGCTTTTTGGAGAGATTATCATCGAACGAGAGCCTTTCGCAATTCAAACTGCCAGACTGCGGAAGTCTCGAAGGTGCTCCG
>JBHIET010000037.1:0-32022 GCA_046760785.1 Anaerolineae bacterium
TCCCAACTCGTCGCCGGTATACCTCGCTCCCGCCGACCTGTCAAATCCACCACGCGCACGGTCGTGCGCGGCTACCGACTGTATGATACCACAGAGCCAGACACCCCGCCGGACGAATGCACGCTGTTTGCCCACCGCTCTCCATACGCTCACCTGTGGTGTCGGCCTCGAACATCAACGCCGAATTTGATAGCAACGTACCACGAGCCTACAAACGCACTTCTTAACAACTGGGCATCCCTACCGCGCCGCCTTCAGGATTCGCCCCACCAATTGGCTGCCGAGGATGGCCAGCCCGTCGGTCGGCATGTAGTGGGCGGCGGTATCCTCGAAGAGCACCCGCGCCTGGGAGGGAAACTCTTCATCCCCTTCCCAATACACGAGCGCCAGATGCACCCGAGGGAAGACGGTGAAAGCGTATCCGGCATCCCCTATGTCTAAAAGTTCACCTCCCAGCGCCTCGGCAGCGCGGCGAAAGTGTTCGGCATCTCCCTCCAGCTCGCGTACCAGCCGGTCGCCGGAGTAGCCCTGGAACGCCTGGGCGTAGAACATGCCATTGGGAAGATCGCGGAAGCCGATCCAACGGCTCGAGGGGGTCGTGCCGTCGGCCGTAGCCAGGTAGGTGAGGATCAGGCTTTGGAAGAAGGAGGGAACCTCCTCGCCGGTATCGGCCTCCCGGACGGTGAAGTCGCCGGCGGAGACGACGTACTCCTGCCAGAAGAAGTCGAGGCGGAAGTTGCCGTCCTCATCCTGCTCGCAGCCGCTGCGCAGCACCAGCTTGCCCGGCTTGATCTGGCGCAACGCCGCCCGCGCCTCCTCCACCACCGAGGCCAACCGGTCGAACCACTCCTGGAGTTGTGGCGTGGGCTTACCCTGCTGCAGCATGCTCCCCCACCTTCCCAATCAGCCTCAGGAACTCCTCCCACTCCTCGCGGAAGAAGTGCACAGTGACGGTGCCCAGTTCCAGGTGATAGGTCGTCTCGCCATCGGGCTCCTCGGCTCGCCACAAGCTGAAGTTGTCGGTTTCGGCGAGAATCTCGATGGTGGGTTCTTCCATGTGTCGCCTCCTGTCAAATGTGATGCGTATTGCGTAATCAGGTCAGCAGCCGCAGCAGCGTGGTTGGACGCAGCGCCAGACGGGGCGATTTGTGACCGATAATGATGTGAGCGATAAGCACTGCCAGGTCCCAGTCCCGTCGCAGCCGGCGGAAGACGCGGTTAAGCAAACGTGGGGTGCTCAGCATCAGCCGCACGATGCGTGCCGCCCGCTGATCGGCTCCGTAGCGGGCGTGCAGGGCCTGGCTGTAGGGAGCCAGCGCCCGCGCTGAGAAATCGCCTGCCTCCAGCGCAGCCAGCGCGTGAGCGGCAGCAAGTTCGCCGCTCTCCATCGCCGGGGCGATGCCCTCCCCCGAAAGGGGATTCACCAGCCCGGCCGCATCGCCGACCACCAGCACCCGCTCGGCGTAGGTGTGCGTATCGCACAGTCGCGTGCGCAGTGGGTGGCCTCGCACCGGCCCGGCAGGCTCCGCCCGCGCCAGCCGTCCCTCCGTGGCCGCGGGATCGGACACAAAGCGGGCTAGCACCTCCCGCAACGGCACCCCACCCCGGCGCACTCGCCAGGTGAAGGTGCCCGCCCCCACGTTGACGTGTCCATCGCCCATGGGGAACAGCCAGGTGTAGCCAGGGACGATGCCTTGCTGGAAGTGGATCTCCATCCGTCCCGGGGGGCCGATGTCGCCTGCAAAGTACTGCCGTATGGCGACGATTCCAGGTGATCCTTGCGCCAGTCCCAGCCGGCGCGTTACGGCAGCGTGGCTGCCGTCGGCCAGGATGACCATTTCGGCAGCCACCTCCAGTCCATCAGCAATGATGCGGGTCTTGTAGCCATCGGCTTGCTCCACGCTCCGCACCCGCGCCCCCTCCACCAGGCGTACCCCTGCCTCCATAGCCGCCTGGGCCAACCGGGCGTCGAGCAGTCGTCGGGGGATCGTCCGACCGTAGCAATAACCATCACCCGCTTTCAGGTGAACGTCGAGCACCTGGCCATCAGGCGATGTCATTCGCCCCACCTCCGGTGCGGGGAACCGGGAGGCCCACTCACCCAGGCCCATGCGGGCCAGGACAGCCAGGCCCCTGGCGGTTATCCCGTCGCCGCAGGGCTTATCGCGGGGGAATGTGGCACGCTCCAGGAGCACGACTCGGACGCCAGCGGCGGCCAGTCGCTGTGCAGCCACCGAGCCAGCCGGGCCAGCGCCTACGATAGCGACGTCCGTTTGCACGATACCGCCCCTCAGGCTTCGACGGAGGGTCTATCCCTCGCCCGCGCCGGTCGAATCCGAACTCTCGACATCCCGTTCCTCTCTCCATTCCACCCTTTCCTGCAGCCGGCACCAGGCCGCTCCGCACGCTCGCCTGACCAATCCTGGTTTGGGCGGCTCCGCTTCCTCCTGCTCGGCGAAGGGGTCGCGGTCATAGAGACGACAGAAGACATAGCGGCCCACGACGCGCAAGGTCGCAAGAACCGGGGCGGCGAGCAGCATGCCCAGGATACCGGCCAGGCTGCCGCCGACGATGATGCCGATCAATACCACCAGCGGATGCAGATTGAGGCTGCGGCCCAGGATACGGGGCACGAGCAGATTTCCCTCGACCTGTTGAATCACGAGGTACAGTCCGGCGACCAGCATCGCGAACCAGAAGTTGCTCAGCGGTAGAAAATTGGAGCCCTGGAACAAGGCCACCAGCACCGCGGGTATCAGCGCGATGATTGGGCCGACGCTAGGCACAAACTCCATCACCCCTGCGATCAGCCCCATCACCACCGCGTAGGGCAGCCCGACGAGCGTGCAGACCACGGTCGTGACGACGATCATCGCCAGGCCCAGCAGCAACTGGCCGCGCAGGAATGCGTTCCACACGTCTGTGATCTGCTGGCGCAGGCGCGCGAAGTCATCGCGATAGCCGGGGGGAGCCAGGTTGTCTATCTGCCCGATGAGGCGGTCGGCATCCTTGACCAGGTAGAAGGCGACCATAATAATGATAATCAGCCAGAAAGCTCCTGAGGCGATGCCGAACGCGATGTCGATGGTTCCCTGCGCGACCGAGGACACGAAGGAGCGCAGCATCGAGCTTAACTCCTCGTACATAGCGCTCAGGTCCAGGGCATACTCCCCGATCTCCACCGGCCGCTCAAGGAAGGCGCCGATTCCGGTGATGATATCGGTGAGATCAGCCTGCACGGAGCGCACCGCCCGCTGGATGGCCGGGACGACGGTCACCGGCGCGGCCACCACCCCCAGCATGCCCACGATCAGGATCACGAAGATAAGCCCCGTGGCCAATCCACGCGAAAGGCGGAGACGATCGGTGAGCAAGTCGGCGATGGGATCGAGGATGAAGGCCAGCAGAAGCGCGATCACCAGCGGCGGGATGACGTCGCGAAAGCGATGGATCACCAACGCCAGCAGCACCAGGATGACGATGACAATTGTGCGCTTGGTGGACGTGCTCCAACGGCGCACCGGCTCGTTCATCGTAGAACCCTCCAGTGCGTACTCATCCCCGCACCTGCACCGCCCACGGGGCCAATGCCCACACCCGCTCGCGGGCCAGAACCCGCAGGGCATCAAGAAACGTTGCCCAGGCCGGTTCGGCAGTGCCCTGAGGCGCGTCCTGAGCCTGTCGAAGGATGGTGGGGAAGGGCGAGGGAAGCAACTCGCGCCGGGGCAGGCGCACCTGCACCACTGTGTACTCCCGCTCTGGCTTGAGACCAGCTAATTCCTTGGCCATCGCCAACGCCGTCTCGAAGTCACCCAATTCGTCCACCAGCCCGATCTCTTGTGCTTGAGCACCGGTCCACACCCGCCCGCGCGCGATCTCCTCCACCCGTTCCTCCGTCATCCCGCGCCCTTCGGCCACGCGTGCTTTGAAGCGGGCATACCCCTCGCCCATGTCGCGGCGCACCCGAGCCCGCTCCTCCTCGCTGAAAGGGGCCATCTCGGAGTAGAGGCCGGCCATCGCGCCCCGTTGCACCGATTCGCGGCCAACGCCCAGTTTCTCATACAGGCCCGCCAGGATGAACTTGCCGCCCCAGATGCCGATGGAGCCGGTCAACGTGGTTGGGCGGGCGACGATACGGTTGGCTGGAGCCGAGACGTAGTAGCCGCCTGAGGTAGCCTGCCCTCCCATTAGCACAACCACCGGTTTGCGCTCCCGCAGCCGGCGCACCTCGCGGCAGACTAAATCAGAGGCCAATTCCGAGCCACCAGGCGTTTCGACGTGTAAAATGACCGCCACGATGTGCTCGTCGGCCTCGGCGCAGCGCAGCGCCTGCACGATCGTCTCCGCCCCGGCCTGCGCCTCGCTGAAGGGGAGCGGCACTGGCACGGGCACCGGGACGCGGCGGCTGCGGCCCGGCACGATAACCCCTTCCAGCGACACCACGCCGATACGTTGACGCGAGGTCCACTTGACCGGTGCCCATAACCGGTGGGCTGCATCCCGCCAGGTGAGCAGGGGAAAGGCCCCCTCCCCGGCCCTCCCCCGTGGCACAGGGGAGGGAGTAGCCCCCTCCTCCCCCCCACCAGCGAAGCGCAGCGGGGTGGATTCAGGAGGGGACTGAAAGACGTGCGCCGCCAACTCGTCCTCATAGAGCACCGCATCGGCCAACCCTGTCTCGACCGCTGCGTTCGCCGCTAGCGGCATCCCATCAATCAGCTCACGCATCCGGGCCGGGGCAAGCCCGCGTCCCTCGGCGATGGCGGCGACGATCTCGTTGAAGAGGGAATCGAGGATGGCATCCAACATCTCCCGGTGCGGCTCACTCATCGTCGAGCGGCGGAAGGTGTCGGGCGAGACCTTGTACTTGGCGATGGCCTCCAGATCGGCCTCCACCCCCACCAGCGCCAGCGTGTCCTTGAGGAACACCGGTTCGGCCCGCAAACCCAGCGCGAAAAGGCGGCCGGATGGGGGGAGAATGATCTCATCGCAAGCCGAGGCCAGGTAGTAATCCCAGGTGTCGGCAGCGGGGAGCCAGGCGATCAGCCGTTTGCCCTTAGCACGCAGGCCAAGCAGCATACGGCGCAGGCTGTAGAGCATGGATGGCCCGGCCCGGAGCGTGTCGAAGCGCAGTACCACACCCTGAACGCGCCGGTCGTTGCCAAGCATCTCCATCGTCGTCCGCATATCCTCCAGGCTGACCTCTGGTGGGAATAGTGGCAACCGGCTGAAGGGAAAGGGAAGCGGATCGCGCCGGACCGTTCGTTCCGGGTAGGAGCCACGGATAGGCAGCACGACGCAAGCGAGCCCTTTGCGGCGCAAGGAACGCAAGAGGTTGCGGGCTGCCAGTGCTGTGTTGCGCAGAAGATCGCCTGGTATCATCAGGTCCTCTCTACGTCAGGCGTAGTCCCGGCACGACGTCCAAGTCCCAACTGGCCCGTTCGCCAGCGATGAAGCGCTGATGCGCGCAGGCGCCTACCATAGCAGCGTTGTCGGTGCAGAGGATCGGCGGTGGATAGTAGACTGGCACGCCGACCCGCTCGGCAGTCGTGGCCTGCAGCTCCTGGTTGGCCGAGACCCCTCCGCAAAGCAACACCGCCGTCACGCCGAATTCCTCGGCCGCCCGCGCCGCCTTGGCTGAGAGTACATCCACGACTGCGGCCTGGAAACTGGCCGCCAGGTCGGCCAGCAGGCGGCCCTGGGGTGGATTGGTATACTTCTGAACCTTGCGTAACACGGCAGTTTTGAGCCCGCTGAAACTGAAGTCGTAACTATCTTCCAGCCAGGCGCGGGGGAAGCGGAAGGCCGCCGAGTCGCCTTCCTGAGCCACTTCCTGGATCGCAGGCCCGCCGGGGTAAGGGAGCCCTAGCAGCCGTCCCACCTTGTCGAATGCCTCGCCCGCCGCGTCGTCGAGCGTGCCACCCAGATACTCGTACTGGCCGTGGTCGCGCATCAATACCAGTTCGGTGTGGCCGCCGGAGACGATGAGCGCCAGCAGTGGAAACTCCAGTGTCCCCCCCTCTTTCCCCCCCGCTTGCGGGGGGGAGGCAAGGGGGGTAGTTGCCGCACCCTCGCTTTCCACTTCCAACCAGTGGGCATAGATGTGCGCCTCCAGATGGTTGACCTCTACCAGCGGCAGATTGCGCCCCAGTGCGAGCCCCTTGGCCGCATTGACCCCCACCAGGAGCGAACCCGCCAGCCCCGGACCGCAGGTCACGGCCACCGCATCCAGGTCGTCGAAGCCGAGGTGAGCCTCCCGCATCGCCTGTTCGATCACGGGCACGATGGCCTCGACGTGGGCGCGGGAGGCGATCTCAGGAAAGACGCCGCCATATTGAGCGTGCAGTTCCACCTGCGAGGCGACGATATTGGAAAGAATGTGCCGCCCATCCGCGACGACGGCGGCCGCGGTCTCGTCGCAGGAGGTTTCGATGGCGAGGATACGGATCATAGCCACTGTTTCGCCCCCTGTAAACAAACAGGAGCAGGCCACCCAACGACCTGCCCCCCGGATGGTGGCATCTTCTATGCGGGTACAGAGCTGAGTGTAGGTCGAGGGGTAACGCGAGGCCGGAGCAATCTCGACCGCAGCGGTGCCAGTCCCTCAATTTCGATGAATACAACCTGACTTTCCTCCCCCCGCTCCCGGTGAACCTGTGCCCCTTTCAGATTGATCGCGTATAATTCGGGGGCATCCCTGGGCAGCAGCACCACGTGTGCCTGAGGTGGAAGAGAGGCAGCAAATTCAGGGTGCTCCAGCAAGTAACGACTGAATTCGATGCTTAGTGTGAGGTTGCGTTCGAATATTTCCTCCTCCGTCATTATCTCATCTCCCTCTCGTACTGTGCCCGGTATAGCTGCCAGTTACGTTTGATGTCTCGCTCCCCGTAGGTCAACACTTCAGCCGGAGTATAGCCAAAGAAGCTCTCTTTGGTCTCCGAACCATCTGGATGCATCAAATCTTTGTGTGGTCGCCCGTGGGCGGTATCGTAACGGACGATTGCATGCCAGTGGTCCTCAATAAGGGCTTCATATTGGATCCGAAATTCCCGCACTCTCTAATATTCTACCACAGCCCGGTGGGTAGGTCAACGGCTACATTTCCACCACCAACTCCTTCGGGAAGTCGGTCAGGTTGTGGACTACGCCTTCGGCGTCAATCCACAGGTCGTCCTCGATGCGGATGCCGAAGCCCCGGCCGGGGTAATATAGCCCCGGTTCGCAGGTGAAGACGTGACCGGGCTTGAGCACGTCGGTGTTGGAGGGCACGTCGCCGAAGCGCGGTTCCTCGTGGACGGCCAGCCCCAGCCCGTGGCCCAGGCTGTGCACGTAGCCGACCTCGGTCCTGGAATCGCTGGCGATGGTGGGGTGACCGCGACTCTCGAAGAATTCGCAGGTCATCTGCTGGTAGCGCCGCGCTTCGATCCCCACCTCGTAGGCCCCGATGAGTTTCTCCGCACACTCGTACACGTCCTGGTAGGCTTTCTCGACCTCGGGGGGCGCGTAGCCCAGGCAGAAGGTGCGGGTCACGTCGGCGAAGTAGCCGCCACCTGCCTCGCAAGGGAAGATGTCGAAGACGATGGTCTTGCCCAACGCGACTACATCCTCCGGGTTCCCCTTGTTATGGGGAATGCCCGCGTCACGGCCGATGGCGAACATGAAGCCCTCGGGGTCCTCCAAGCGCTGTTCAGCGATAAGGCGGTTGATCTCCTCGCGCACCCGCCCGATGGTCAGCGGAGTGGAGTCGCCCTGTACCAGCACCTCCTCTTTTACCCGGTGCGATTTGAGGAACTCGACCGTCCAGCCGATGATGTCGCAGGTGCGCCGGCCGATTTCGCGGATGCGCTCGGCCTCGGCGAGGTCCTTGGTGGCACGGGCGGCGTCAATCAGCGTCACGTCGAAGTCGCCGTAGACCTCGATGTTCTCCAGTTGCGTGTTCAGCGCGTTAAGCAGCACCCAGGCGCGGCCATGATCAGCCAGTCCGTAGAAGCCCACCCGGCCGCTCACACCCAGGTCGGCAAACACCCGGCGGTACAATTCGACGGCTGCGGCCAGTTGGTCGCCCATCTCACGGAGGATACTTATGAAGTCATACTTGCCCAGGTTCACGATGGTGAGGCCGCTGGCGATGGCCTCCTCCCGCTCCATCGGCCAGCACAGCAGCACAGGTTTCTCGCCCCGCTTCTTGAGCACCCACCCCTGTGTGAGTCCCACGCCGTTGGTCATGTAGTACATCGCCGGGTTGCCATGCACGGCTCCCGACACGAGGGCCGCATCCAGCCCACGCTCCTTCATCAGGTGGTCAAGGTCTTGTTTCACAGGTAACCCTGTATACTACAGTCGGAGTGGCACGACGTGCAGTATACGTCTCCTTTCTTTCAGATTTGCTTTGAGGCCACTCACCCGGGACTGATGAGCGTGACATTAGTCCCCCAGCAATTCCACGCTAAGACTCGCTGGGCTTATCCGTGTCTTCTCACAAACCGGCGCAGTCGCTCCAGTGCCTCCCCGATCTTCTCGTAGGCCGTGGCGTAGGAGCAGCGCACGTAGCCCTGCCCGGCCTCCCCAAACGCGCTCCCCGGCACCACCGCCACCCGCTCCTCGTGCAACAGTTTCTCGGCGAACTCGTCTCCGTCCATCCCCGTGATCTCGATGGAGGGAAAGGCATAGAACGCACCCTGAGGCTCGAAGCATTTCAGACCGATCTCATTCATCCCATCCACGATGAGGTGGCGGCGACGGTCGTATTCGGCCACCATCTCCTGCACGAAGGGCTCCCCTTCGCGCAGTGCCGCCAGCGCCGCGTATTGCGAGACGGTCGGCGCACACATAATCGTGTATTGGTGTACCCTTCGCATCATCTCCAATATCTCTGCCGGGGCAGCAATGTAGCCTATGCGCCAGCCGGTCATGGCGTAGGCCTTGGAAAAGCCTTGCAGTAGAACAGTGCGCTTGTACATCCCCGGCAGGCTGGGAAAGCAGACGTGCTCCACACCATAGACCAACCGGTCGTAGATCTCGTCGGAGATGACCAGCAGATCGTGCTGTTTGACGACGGCAGCGATCTCGTTGAGGCGCTCACGGCTCATCACGGCACCGGTGGGGTTGTTGGGGTAGCCGATCAGCAGAGCCTTCGTGCGGGGGGTTATGGCAGTCGCGATGGCCTCGGCCGTGACCTGGAAGTTGTTTTCGACTGTGGTCGGCACCATCACTGGCGTGCCCCCGGCGAAGACGACCTCCGGCGCGTAGGAGACGAAACAGGGCTCGTGGATGATGACCTCGTCGCCAGGGTCCAGCGTGGCGGCCAGGGCCAGGTAGAGCGCCTCGGAGACACCGACCGTGACCAGTATCTCGCTGGCCGGGTTGTAGGTCTGGCCGTACATCCGGTCCAGGTGTTCGGCGAGGGCACGGCGGAGTTCCATCAGACCGGAGTTGGAGGAGTAGTGAGTTTCTCCTCGCTTCAGCGCCTCAATGCCCGCCTGCTTGATGGGCTCGGGCGTGTCGAAATCAGGCTCGCCGATGCCCAGACTGATGACGTCCTCCATCGTGGCTGCGATGTCGAAGAAGCGACGGATGCCCGATGGGGGAACGGTGGCGATACGTTCAGAGACAAAGTTACGAACGCGGTGCATGGGTTCCTCCGTGTTTTGCGACGTGTGATTGCGTGAAACGTGTTACGTGTTGCGCGTTACGCGCGTTCGGTCTGTTGAGCAGGGATCAGGCCCGTCATACGGAGTAAGGCTTCAGACATCTGCCGGGCTCGCAGGGCTAGTAGCGGGCGAGCTTGATCCAGCGGCCAGCTCCGTCTCCAGGCCAGGACCTCCCGCTGCATTGCTGCCAGGTCAGGATGGATCGTTTGAGCAGTGTGAGGAGCACTCCACTCGATGAGTAGCGCGGCCTCTCTCAGCAAGTCAGCGACCAGGGGATCATACTCGGGACGAGAACAGCGCGATGAGAGACGGGCCAGGGTGGAGGCCAGATTCCCCAATTGCTGAGGCCAGGCCATTCGTTCATATCGCTCTCGAAACGATGATCGGTTCATATCTGTCTCTCCATCAACCGTCGCACGATAGTCTCTACCTGTGCCCGCAGGTCTGGATCCTGAATCTCCATCCCATAGTTCTGTTGCCGAAGACGAATGTTGATCAGCGCCTCGAACCCCACCTCTCCAGTATTGGGATACCAGTCTGCTCCCCAGAGGTCTTCCTGCTGGCTTCCATCTTCCAGGAGAACCTGTTCGCAATCGGCGTGTAACTCCCCACCGCCGGCCAGGATGCCCTTCTTGACATCTATAGCCAGCTTGATGAACAGCCCATCAAAAACCTGTGCCATTTCAGCCACCTGTTCCGATGTAGCGGTTTGCCGTATGATGTGGATCATCACCTCTACTTCCTCGCTCGCTCATCGCGGCGGCGGAAGAGCCACCACGCGGTTGCGCCGAGAGCAGCGGCCAGAACACTCAGGCCGACAGCAGCGGTGATGACCGTCCTGGGCTCCATTCCCGGCATCACCGCGCCGCGCAACCCAGCCTCGGCCCCGTATGCGGTGAACAGGCGACCCCACTTGGTCCCCAGCGCCGCCTCTACCCGCTTGCGCCCCACGAAGGGATACCAGTAGACGTTGTGATAGAAGTTGCTGGCGAAGTAGGACCAGGGCACCAGCGGTGTCCGCAGCAACAGCGGCTCCAGCGGGTGTAGCCAGCCGTGGTAGATCAGTTTCTGCCCCCGGCTGGCGAAGGTATCCTCCTGAACGAAGTGCCAGTTCTGGGCCATCACCCAGTCCCGCTCTTCGCCCACGATCTCGATCTGCTCTGGGTCGCCCAAGCCCAATCCCATCTCGTGGGCGATGCGGATGAAGGGGATGGAGAGTGGGTCGAAGCCCTGCAGGTGGGCGGAGAGGGCGTCAATCGCCACCTGGTCGGCCGAGGCCAGGATGATGTCCTTCTCGTGCCAGCGCATCGCACGGGGGCCAGGCCCGTCACCAGCGAAGGTGCCGTCCATCACGGCGAACAGTCCTGGGTGAATGTCCTGCTGGATCATCAACAGGTCCACCAGCGTTTCGTGGATAACCGCGTGAGTCCAGTGACGCCTGGTACCCAGCAGCCCACCGAAGGCATTCTTCATCGCGCCGGTGATGCCTGTGAAGACATGCGTCTTCATAGTTGGCATCTGGATGATGTTCCGCCCAATAAGGATCTCAGGGATGTACACCCCCTCAGGGTAGACCTTATCCAGCGCCAGAAAGGGCTGCTTGGGCTCATAGCGCACCCAGTTGTACTGTGGCTCGTAGAGGTGGACGTTGCGCAGGCCGTACTTCTCGACGACGTACCTGTGCTTGTTGTTTCGCTCTCCCACATGGGCGTCCACGACGACAGTGTTGTTCTGAGCACCGATCAGCTTCTCGTACCCAGCAGCCTGCAATGCCTGGATCACCCCCTCCAGTTGCCAGGGAGCAGTCGAGCAGGCGGGATACCAGGTCTGCCAGGAGATATTGATTTTCAGGATGGTTTCCTTGTCCCGGGGCAGGGCCTCTCGGAAACCCGCCAATTCCATCAGACGGGCATAATCCTCCAGAACCGTCTCCGGGGTTGTCCTCAGCACGGCTACTTCGCCTCGTCCAGGGAATTCCTGGCCCATACTCCCTCCATGAATATCAGGTGTGGTTAGAGTATACTCTACTTCGGAGCCGTTGTCCAGCGTCGTCACTGCCGTAGGGACATAGACTGCAGGGCGCACTCTCGCCAGGCTAGCGTCTGGGCAACAGCCTGGCGGCGGCAACGCCAGCCGCAGCGAAGACGCCAGCGGCCAATAGAAAAGGGGCACGCAGCCCCATCCAGGCCGCTAGCATGCTGCCTGTCATCGGCCCGATAGCGTTGGCCACCGACACCACACTGGCGTCCACCCCGTAGATGATCCCCTGCTGGCCTTCAGGCGCCAGCCGGGCCAGTGAGGCGCTGATTGAGGCCAGGATTCCTCCCATCGCCAAGCCTGTCCCTGCTTGCAGGAGCAGCAAAGCTGTGGGAGTGCTGACGAAGTATTGAGGCACGTAGCACGCGGTCGAGACCATCGCGCAGGCCATTAAGATGGTACGGTAGCCCATGCGGTCGCCAAGCCGCCCCAATCCCACAGCACCCACTGCACCGGCTGCGGCGCTGAGCCCGCTGACCGCTCCTGTGATAGAAGCCACGCGGGCATCGGCTGGGACGATGGCCGCGATGAAAAGCGGCAGCACAGGCCCCAGCAGGCGCGCTCCCAGGCGCATCAGCAGACGCACCCCCATCACGCCGAGCAGCGGTGGCGAACTCAGCACCGGGGCCAGCCGACGCCACACGCGGTGGCGCAGCATCAACCTGGGCGTATCGGTCACAACCTGTTCACCCACCACCGGTGGCGCGACGGGCTGGAAATCCTCCTTGATGAGGAGCATTACCCCTAATGCAGCCACAAACAACAGCACTCCTGTGACCCAGAAGGTTGCCCGGTAACCGAAAGTATCGGCCACTAGTCCTCCCAGAAGTGGCCCTGCTGAAGCCCCGAAGTAGATCGCCATCTGGAGCAGCCCCAAAGCGTAGCCAGCGCGCTCGCGGGGCGTGGTCGTGGCGACGAGGGCGTTCGCCGCGGTGACTGTCCCGGACAGCGCGCCCTGCAAAGCACGCAGAAGCGTTAGCTGTTGCACGTTCTGCGCCAGCCCCATCAAACCGATCCCCACGGCTCCACCGAACATCGCCCGCTCGACCATCAGCTTGCGGCCATAGCGATCGCTGAGTACGCCCCAAATAGGAGCGAAAATCGCCATTGTCACCGCCTGAGCGGAGAAGATGGCCCCAGCCCAGATTCTGATCTCCTGCTCGCCCTGCACACCCAACTCCGGTACGTAGAGCGGCAGGATAGGAATCACGACAGTGAAACCAACGATAGCGATCAGTTCGGTGAACCAGATGACAACCAGGTTACGTCGCCAAGACACGGAGCGTGTGGGGGGAAGAGCGGCTTTAGACATAAGTGCTTATGAGATATATCCGCTGGTCATGCACAACCTGGGCAACACCAGGATAGGTGCGTCTCCCAATTATACGACCCATCTTCCCAATGGCCAAACTCAGTGCGACGGGTTTGGCTTCTCATTCCAGCCTTGCGATTTGCCAATGACCTGCGATGCTGGTATAATAGTTAACACGCCACCCTAGCTCAATCGGCAGAGCAACCGCTTCGTAAGCGGTCGGTTTTGGGTTCAAGTCCCAAGGGTGGCTCTGCATCTAGGCCCCGCAGAAGGGGCTTTCTTTCTAAAAGGGGCGGACTAGGCACAAGGCGAATGATTGCTCAAACCCCGCGCGACCCCTGGCGAGCTGCGTGGCGGGTTGCGACCAGCGACGGATTGCTGGCAGCCCTGCTACTGGGCGTCGCAGTCGGGTTGGCCATTACATCCTGGCTGCCCCAGATGCCCGGGGCCGACCCAGTGGCCAACCCGGTAGCCCACGCGCAGTGGCTTTCCGAAACGCAGGCCCGCTTTGGAAACGCGACCTCAACAATGCAGACACTCGGCCTGTTTACCCTCACACACTCCCTCGGCTTCCGCGCGCTGCTGGCGCTTCTCGCCGGCTGCCTGTTGCTGCGGCTAATAGAAGGTGGCGACCGGCTGCATCGGAACCGGGAGATGGCGGAGCCGGCAGGAGAATGGCAGGCACTCGCGGATGTAAGCCTGCCTGACCTGATGAACGACCTGCGCCGTTGGCACTATCGCGTGCTGAGCAAACCCCCATTCCTTCAAGCCGACCGCTGGCCCTGGGCTGACCTGTTACCCCTGTTGGCCCAGGGCGGCGCGCTGCTGCTTCTGATCGGGCTGCTCGTCACTCATCTGTGGGGCTGGCGAGTCGAGGGGCTGATCGTCCAAAGCGGCGAACGGGTCACACTGCTCGGCACTGAGAAATGGGTCGCGCTGGACGAAGATAGCCGCGGGGCGAGGCACAGCCCCGGCATCGTGACGTTCGTCGAAGAGCGCGGGCCCGGCGTGCGAGCTAGTGCCACTGATAGTACAGGGCACTCCCTGTCGCTCCAACAAGCCAGCGAGGCCGACCGGGTCACTAAACTGACAGTGCCACTCGCCGGGGATCAGTACTTCGCTATCCCGGAGGCGCAACTGGTCATCCGGCTGGCGCCGCACCCCGACCACGCCGTCGAGGCCCATAGCTCTGTACTCGTCCAGGTCTACCGCAGCCCACCCGGATGGCTGATAACCGAGACCGTCGTAGAGGGAGATGCGGAACTGACGGTGGATGGGGTAAGACTGAAATTCAGCAGTGTGCCCTACGCACAGATCGCTGCGACTTTCAACCCTGGCCTCTGGCCCACCGGCATCGGTCTCGTGCTCATGGGCACGGGGCTGTTAGGCAGTGTAGTGTGGCCCGCTCGCCGGTTCTGGCTATTTGAGGAGACCGGTGAGATCAAAAGCAGCGGTGATCTCTCGCCAGTCCTGGCAAAAGGCAGGGAGACCTGACGTGCCGGTCACTATTATCTTCACTGGATTGGCCTGTGGCACGCTACTGGCAGCGGTCGGGCTGACATTGTGGGATGGCTTCTGGCAGGTGCCTGGGCTCTCCCGCGCCGTGCGGGCCATCGGCTGGCTGGCAGGGGCGTTTCTGCTCATCGGTGTGCTGTTCGCGTGGCTGCGAGACCACAGCCTCTCAGCGCTTGCCCTGAGCGGTGCCGAAGGGCTTGCCCTGCGTCTGATCCTAATGGCGGCCCTGGCCGCTCCACCGATCACCCATCGGCGCCAGGACGCTCCCTGGAGCAACGTGATGCTCATCATGCCGGCGCTGGTACTGGCCGGGGGCGGGCTTCTCCGGTTCTTAGAGCCTGTTGAAACCGAAGTCGGTTGCCTCCCGGTCGTGCCGGTGGAGCTGGCGCTTCTCATCTGCGGGGGGCTGGGAGCGCGGGCACTGGGCGAGGCCCTGAGTGAGATAGCCACCCTACTCTCCCCCTCGGAGCCGGGGGGGCTCGTAGGACCCTCCGCCGCCGCTTATATGCTGCTGACGCTGTTGGTGGGCGGCACAGCGCTGGTGAACCTGTGTCAGCGGGGGACGGTGTGGAACTTCGTCGAGCTCAGCCGAGACGGAGGAATCGCTGGCGACGGCGGGCTGGCAGGGGCGTGGCTGGTCTGGAGCGCAGCCTGGCTGGGTCCACGCCATCACCCCCGTCTGCGAGCGGCGCTGATTGTCGCGGCAGCCTTGTTGCTCATCGCGACGGCGCTGAGATGAGCTGGACGCTGGATGCTGGACAGAGGAGAGGGCATGCGACCAATCGTGATAGGGGTAGCCGGTGGAACCGGGTCGGGTAAGACGACGGTGGCACACGAGATCCTCCGCCGCGTAGGGGCCGAGCACATCACCTACATTCCCCACGACGCCTATTACCGCGATCTCAGCCACCTCCCACCGCACCAGCGCACGCAGGTCAACTTCGATCATCCTGACTCACTGGAGACCAACCTGTTGGTTGAGCACCTGAAGGAACTGCGCGCCGGTCGAGCCGTCGAGATCCCGATCTACGACTTCACCTCTCACACGCGGACGCAGCAAACGCGCCGCGTGGAGCCAGCACCGGTGATCCTGGTCGAAGGCATCCTGGTCTTCTCCGAACCCGAACTGCGCGAGCTGTTCGACGTCAAGCTGTACGTGGATACCGACGCCGACGTGCGCTTCATCCGCCGCTTGCATCGAGACATCGAGGAGCGGGGCCGCAGCGCTGAATCTGTCTGCGAGCAATATCTCTCGACAGTGCGCCCGATGCACCTGGAGTTCGTCGAGCCCAGCAAGCGCTACGCCGACGTCATCATACCGGAGGGAGGCTTCAACGAGGTCGCCATCGAGATGGTCGCCGCGCGCGTCAGGGGGATGCTGGCAGAACGCCTGGGAAGTGCTGGTGAGTAATGGGCAAGCGTGCTACAATTAAAACGGTAGATGGTGTGATAGGAGGTGCGTAAGTCTCAGGTGGTGACAACACGCGACACGGCTCAGGAGACCACAGCGCATCGTGATGGATTTGGCGTTCACCCTGCGCACTAGAGGAATACTGGATTGCAGACCCGGACGCACGCACCGTCGAAGTGTTTGTGCTGCGCGAGGGAGCGTATGAGTTGCTGGGCAAATGGAGTCCGGGAGAGCTGGCCCGCTCAGAGATACTGGCAGGATTTGAGGTAGCGGTAGAGACGATACTGGCGTGAGAGAACCATTGTACCTGGTCACCGGGGGAGCTGGCTTCATCGGCTCCCACCTGGTCGAAGCACTGGTCGAACGTGGCGAGCGCGTACGCGTGCTGGACGACTTCTCCACCGGCCGGCGGGAGAATCTGGCCGCCGTCGCCGAGCGCATCGAACTGCTCAAAGGGGACGTGGCCGACCCGGAGAGCGTGGAACAGGCAGTGACCGGGTGCGACTACGTGCTCCACCTGGCAGCCGTCGCCTCGGTGCAGGCGTCGCTGGAAGAGCCCCGGCGCACCAATCGGGTCAACGTGGACGGAACGTTGAACGTGCTGGAGGCCGCACGCCAGGCAGGAGTACGACGGTTCGTCCTCGCCTCCACGACGGCGCTCTACGGCGACCACACCGCGCTCCCTCTGCGGGAGGAACTCCCCCCCCACCCCCTTTCCCCCTACGCGGCGAGCAAGGCGGCGGGCGAGGCGTACTGCAGCGCGTTCCACGCCAGCTACGGCCTGCCGACCGTCGTGCTACGGCTCTTCAACGTCTACGGCCCGCGCCAGGACCCCACCAACCCCTACTCTGGCGTCATCAGCATCTTCGCCGACCGGATGAGCCGGGGCCAGCGGCCAGTTATCTACGGCGACGGGGAGCAGACGCGCGATTTCGTGTACGTGGCGGACGTGGTTCGGGTGGTGCTGCTGGCGTGCGAGCGAGAGGAAGCCATTGGAGGTCTCTTCAACGTGGCTGGCAGCAGGCAAACGAGCATACTGCAGTTGGTGACAGAGTTGAACCATGTACTGGGTACGAACCTGACACCCACGTTCGCACCCGCGCGAGACGGCGAGGTGCGCTTCTCCCAGGGCAACGCGAGTCGGGCACGAGAAGCACTGGGATGGGAAGCCCAAATCCCATTGCGAGAGGGCCTTTCTCAATTGGTGAGGACGGAATACAGGTGAAACCTGCGAGAGGTGGGCAATGAAACTACGTTGGCCGCTGTTACTGTTCCCATTGTTGGTCGGGGCATGTCTGTGCCCGCTGCTATCCCTGGTAGAGCCACTGGAGGTGGGCACGCAAGCGCCCGCTTTCACGCTGCCCAGCACCTCTGGAGACACCGTCTCCCTTTCCGACTTCGGGGAACAAGTTGTCCTGCTCAACTTCTGGAGCGCCGGCTGAAAATCGTGCCTCGACGAGTTGCCGGTCCTGGCAACCCTGGAGGAAGAGTTCGCCGATGAAAACCTGGCGGTGGTGACAATCTGCATAGGATCATCGGCCAAGGAGGTGAGTGAGGCGCTGCAAGAGGCGAACACCGACGTGCTGGTGCTGATGGACGAGAGCGGGAAGACAGAATCGCCCTACCAAGTTGGCGGCGTGCCCGTCACGTATCTGATTGACGGCGACGGCGTGGTCCAGACGAGTAACTTCGGCTATGGAGACGACACCGAGAAATACCTGCGGGCTGAGATCGAGCGCTTGCTGGAGAAATAGGAGCGAGAAATGCAAGCCATCAGTACATCACAATCCACCTTTGAGCCCTGCTGCCTGGCTACCACCATCGGCAGCCTGCCCCACACCGACGTGGCCCTCGGAACCGCTCTGATGTTCCAGAGTACGCCGGAGATCCCCTGCTGGGTGCAGTTCCCCAGGCGCGTCTTCCGCGAGAACATGATGGTGCAGTTCACCGAGGGGATGCCGGGGCTGGTGGAGGATGAGGACAGAATCTACTTCGATACCACCGCGCCCGATTTCACCGAACGACTGACCGACTTCTACACACGCTACCTGGCCGCGACCGAGGAAGGAGACACCACCGCGCTCGATAGCTTCGGCCTTTCATCCCAGTATGCAGCAGGCTTTGAGGAATTCACCGCCCGACTGCCGGAACAGCCGACGCGACCGCTGATGCTTAAGGGGCAAGTCACCGGTCCCTTCACGCTCGGCACCAACCTGCTCGACCAGGACCGCCGCTGCTCCTACTACGACGACCAACTGCGCGACGTGGTCGTCAAGACAGTGACTTTGAAGGCGATGTGGCAAATGACCCAATTGAGCGCGTTCGGACCACAAGTGATGGTCTTCCTCGACGAACCGGCGCTTTTGGGCTTCGGCTCGCAGACCTTCATCACCGTCAGCCGGGAGGACGTCATCGGAGACATAAACGAAGTAGTCGCCACGATCCACGCCCAGGGCGGTTTGGCTGGCGTCCACTGCGAGGAAAACACCGATTGGTCGCTGCTGATGGAGACCGACCTGGACGTCCTCGACTTTGACGCCTACGATCACATGCAGGCCATCACACTCTACCCCGGCGAACTGCACAGATTCCTGAAGCGAGGGGGTAGCCTGGGCTGGGGCCTCGTCCCCACGCTGGATCGAGAAGCCGCTGCGACCGAAACCCTGCCCTCGCTGCTGGCCCGCTTCGACGACGGCGTGGAGCAATTGGTGCGCAAGGGCTTCGACCGGGAGTTACTGCGACGCCGGGCGCTGATCACCCCCAGTTGCGGCGCCGGCGGCGTACTCACCGAGCCGCTGGCCGAGCGCGTGCTGAGCCTGCTGCGCAAGCTCTCGACGACCCTGCGTGACCAGTACGGCTTTAGCGGGTGACGCAGCGATGGCACTCAAGCCTTCGACCAAAGCATTCAGAGAAGAGGCCCGACGCACACCGGGCTACTCGCTCTTCGACTGGCTGCACGGATACGTCTACGCCCGCTGGCCCTACCTCTACATCGGCATTGGTACCGGCGGGCACTGGTTGGCCTGCATCCTCGGGCCACTCGTGCATGGGCTGGCCCGGCTATTCCCACCCCGACCCGCCGACGACTCGGATCACGTCACCTTCGCCGACACCTATCACGGCAAGGTCGTGCCGCTGGACGCCGCCACGCAACTGGTCACCGTCGAGGAAGAGATCCGCCTGACCGACCTGGAAAAGATCATCCCCTACGCCCGCGCCCGTGACATCGTGCTGCAGAACCCCGGCCACATCGTGGTGCTGGAGTGCCCCTGCCGTGCCTCGCGTCCCAACCCCTGTCTGCCGCTCGACGTCTGCCTCATCGTTGGTGAGCCTTTCGCCAGCTTCGTCGCCGAGCACCACCCGCGCCGCTCCCGCTGGGTCACGCCTGGGGAAGCAGCGGAGATCCTGCGCGCCGAGGACGAGCGCGGTCACGTGCACCACGCCTTCTTCAAAGACGCGATGCTGGGCCGTTTCTACGCCATCTGCAACTGCTGCGCCTGCTGCTGCGGGGCGATGCAGGCCCACCGCCACGGCACCCCGATGCTGGCCTCCTCCGGCTACGTCAGCCGCGTGGATGCTGATCTATGCGTGAGTTGTGGCGTCTGCGTTGACTATTGCCAATTCGGCGCCCTGTCGGGGGAGGACGGCCATGCCGTCGTAGACACTGCTGCCTGCATGGGGTGCGGTGTGTGCGTCTCAAAATGCGCCCAGGGAGCATTTGTGCTTGTGCGCGATCCGGCTAGAGGTGAGCCGCTGGAGATTGGCAAGCTCGTCGGCAGCGTGAACAGCGCCATCCAGGAGTAGTTATCGCTTTGTAACTACCCGGCCCACCACAGGGCTGGATGTTTCAGGCTCCCAGCCCTCGTCCGCGAGGGCGTCGTAAGCGAGAGCATCTTATTCTGAGCGACGATTTGCTGCATGGGACGCCCCGGGACGGCGGCTGGGAGCACTGGCGAGCAAGTGCAGCCTGCTTTATGTTAATCTGACATTGTCAAAGTAGTTACGTTGCTTTTCCCCCTGCCCCGCAATACGTCGTCTTTAGCCTGTTTTTCGCACCCCTGGAAATCGTAACAGTGATTGTACAGATCATAGCTGAATCGCATCCTGAGTAGGCCGAAGGCCGTATCGAAGGGGCGATTTAGCGGCCCGTCGCCCTTCGATACGCCGCTTCGCGGCACTCAGGACGACTGGCCTGATTTAGCTGCTAGCGGAGTGCGAAATCTAGGTTTAGGCCAAGAATTGACTCCGACATCAGAATGTGCTAACATAGGCACACGGCAACACGGGGGAGATTACGGTGAGTGCACGCATTCTGGTTGTAGAAGACGACGACGCCATCGCAGCCTTCGTCGCCACGGCGTTGGAGCGGGAAGGGTACGCCGTCACCCGGGTACGCACGGGGCGGGCGGCGCTATCCCGCATCCAGAGCGACGCTCCCGACCTGGTGTTGCTGGATTTGATGCTGCCCGGCGACGTGGATGGGCTCCAGGTCTGCCGGGAGATCCGGGGCGGTGAGACCTATATCCCCATCATCATCGTCACCGCCAAAGACGCCGACGTGGACAAGGTCGTCGGGCTGGAACTGGGGGCCGACGACTACATCACCAAGCCCTTCAACACCCGGGAGTTGCTGGCCCGGGTGCGTGCCGTTCTACGGCTGGCCCGCAGTGGGAGGGAATCGCGGCACCGCGAGCGGCTGCGCATCGGCCCGCTGGAGATTGACCTGGCGGGACGAGAGGTGCGCGTAGGGGGCCGCCCGGTCTCGCTGACCCCCAAGGAGTTCGACCTGCTGGTGGTGCTGGCCCGCAATCGGGGACAGGTGTTCGGGCGGGAGACGCTGCTGCAAAAGGTGTGGGGCTACGACTACCTGGGTGACTCCCGCACGGTGGACGTCCACGTCCAGCGGCTACGCCGCAAACTGGAACTCGACTCGCACAATCCCCGTTACCTGCTGACGGTGCACTCCATCGGCTACAAGTTCGCCGCGGGGGAGGAGGTATAACCGGATGCCCCCTTTGTCCGGCCAAGAGCCGCTCCTAAGCCTCCCCCTTCCCATCGTGATCGGCGCCCTCCTGCTTCTCGGCCTGCTGGTGGCGGTAGGAGGTTGGCTCCTGGCCCGCCGCCCGGCAGGTGGCCGCAAGGGATCGCCCCTACCCACCCCCCCTCTGCCAACCAGCATCCCCTGGCTGCCCGCCTTGCTGGAAGCGCTGCCGTGCGGCGCGTTGCTGGCCGACGCGCAGGGTCTGGTGAGGCTGGCCAACGGCCAGGCCCGCCGCCGGCTGGGCGAGACCGGCCGCCCGGTCAAACTACCGCCAGCCGTCCAGTCGCTGGTGGCAAGGGTGGCGACCTCCGGCATAGGCGAGGGTCTTGAGGCTCACGCCCCGCCTGGCGCGGACCATCGGCTATGGATCGAGGCGACCCCGCTGGGTAGGGATGGAGGCGTGCTGCTGCTCGTCGAAGAGCGGCCGGGCGAGGGCGCCGGGGTGGCCGCCGAGGTCTACCGGAGCCTGATGCACACCATCGCCCACGAACTGCGCACCCCACTGACGGCCATCGTGGGCCACGCCGACATCCTGGCCAGTTGCTCCATCGAGGAGGAGGGACTGTGGCGTCGCTCGCAGCAGTTCATCTCCGGTGAGGTGGAGCGGTTGGCGCGGCTGGTGGAGGACCTACTGACGCTTTCCCGGCTGGACCTGAGCGCGTCACCGCTGGTGCCGGTCAACCTGCGGGCGGTGGCCGAGGAGGCCATCTCCGCCACCTGGCAATTGGCCGAGGAGAAAGGGGTGACGCTGGCGTTGCAGGCGGTGGCGGGCCTCCCCCGCATACAGGGCGACGCCGACCGGCTGCGACAGGTCTTCGTCAACCTGCTGGACAACGGCGTGAAGTACACCCCGGCCGGTGGACGGGTTACCGTGCGGCTGACACCCGATGAAAACGAGAATCGGGTGCAGGTAGAGGTCAGCGACACCGGGATGGGCATCCCCAAGAGCGACCTGCCCCACGTCTTCGACCCCCTCTTTCGCAGCGACGAGGCCCGCCGGGCGGCCACCGGCACCGGCCTGGGCCTGACCATCGTGCGCACCATTCTGGCCCAACACAGGGCCGAGATTCAGGTACAGAGCGAACCCGGACGCGGCACCACCTTCTCCTTCGCTCTCCCCATCGCAGTCTGAAGCTGTTACAAAAACGTTACATTTTTGTGCCTTCCTGTCCATCTCGCGGTGGTAGAATGGAGTTGGCTGAACGCCCCCTTCCCTGGTTGATGGAGGTCGAGATGAAGAAACTTGCGCTCATAACATACATCGCGTTGCTCGCGCTCGTTGGCTGCGGACCCAGACCAACGCCCACGCCAACACCCGTGCCACCCACGCCGACGTCGGCGCCCACACCGGTGGTGCCTACCGCCACACCCGCGCCACCTACGGCGACCCCCGTCCCGCCGACCCCAACACCTGTGCCCATCCCCGAACGCAACTACCCCGCTGCCATCAAGGCGGTCTTTGAGGCTCAGCCGCGGGATTGGATCAGGGATATGGATTTCTTCAAGGACCTGGGGATCAACACCATCCGCGTCAACTTCGCCTATCTGCGCGAGTGGGGGCCGGAACACAGACTCAGCCACGCCCCTCCTATGAACGGAGAGTACCAACTCGTCTATCCTGCTCCCCCCGGCGCTTCTCCCTCGGAGGAATACGTCCGCCAATTGATCCTCAAGGCCAGAGAGGAAGGATTCGCGGTCCAGCTAGGCCCTATGGTTGGCCGCATAGGCGATCCCTCACCCGTTGAACAGTTCGACGATTGGGAGCGGTTCAAGGCAGACTCCATCGAGATCGTCGTCCGCTGGGCGGCCATCGCGGAGGAACTCCAGGTCGAGTACTTCATGCCCTTCTGTGAACTCAACTTCCTGCTGTTCACCCAGGAGGACCCGGAGCGACCGGGGGAGCCCAGGTACTCCTTTGATGAGGTTATGGCCATGATAGCGGAGTGGGACAGCGAGGCCCTCCCGCAGATCCGGGCGGTGTACTCCGGGAAACTGATGACCCAGATCTACTCCACGTTCCCCGGCTCCCTGCTGCGCTACCCGGTGGCAGGCTACGACATCGTCGGGATTGCCTACCACCCCCCGGCGGACGTAGAGGGGGTGACCACCGGGTTCCGGGCGGTGCTGGAGGACGCACAAACCCTGGCCCGGCGAGAGGGGATCGCGTGGCTGGTCATCAAGATGGATGTGATCCCGGAGGGTCTGGGCAGCGATAGCGAGGCGTTGGAAACCCAGGCGGAACTCTGGGGTATGGCTACGGAGGAGTACTTGAGGGCCACGACGGTGCCGCCCGTCGGGTTCGGCACCTTCCTCGAGTTCTGGTCTCCTGAAGGACGCCTGAGCCTGGAGGGCACGCCGTCGGAGGACGTGTTTCGGGAGTTCTTCGCCAAACTCGATGAGTAGCGGAGGGCCAGATTCGACCTGATTTGGGCCGTTGAATATTCTCTGGAACACACCCTCAGGGCGATCTGGCCTCAAGCGAGGCCCAGCCCGACGACGATGAACTTTAAGAAAATAATCAGGTTATGGGCTGCTCCAGCGAAAGCCCGAGGCTGAAGCCGTCGGGCTGAAAGAGCAAAGCCCTACGAGCTGTTTTTAGCCCCAAATAGGCTAAATTTCAGCCCCGAAGGGGCTTCGCTCTCTCAGCGCGGGGTCTTTAGCCCCGCGCGCCAAAGCAGGACGCCATAACCGAATTAATTTTTCAAACTTTATAATCGTCGGGCTACGGAGCAGTGCCGGATGAATCCGGCTGGAAATCGTCATGTAGCTCGGCTCTGCCCGGACGGCACGTCCGGGCGAGCTTGAGGTCTCCATGAAGGCCAAAAGCCCCGTTCACGGGGCGCGGCTGCGCAGCCCGGACACTTTATGTCCGGGCGAAGGGGCGCAATTCGTCTCTCAATCCGCTGGAGGAGGTGAAAGATGAACAACCTGATCGGACAACATCTAGGCCCATATCGCATCCTGGAACAGATCGGCATCGGCGGGATGGCCACCGTCTACAAAGCCTACCAGCCGGCGATGGACCGCTACGTCGCCATCAAGGTCATCGCCGCCCACTTTGCCCAGGACGAGACCTTCCTGCGCCGCTTCCGCCGTGAGGCCAAGGCGGTCGCTCAACTGGAACACGCCCACATCCTGCCCGTCCACGACTTCGGCGAGGCCGACGGCCGCCCCTACCTGGTCATGCGCTTCCTGGAGGCCGGAACGCTGAAGGACCGCATGGCCCAGGGGCCGCTCCCCCTCACCGAGGTCAACCGCATCGTCGGCCAGGTGGGCTCCGCCCTCGACTACGCCCACCGCATGGGGGTCATCCACCGGGACGTCAAGCCCACCAACGTGTTGCTGGACGCCGAGGGGGACGCCTTCCTGACCGACTTCGGCCTGGCGCGCATGATGGAGGCCTCGGTGCAGTTGACCGAGACCGGCGTCGGCATCGGGACGCCAGCCTACATGAGCCCGGAGCAGGGGAAGGGAGCCAAGGTGGACTCCCGCTCCGACGTCTACAGCCTGGGGGTGATGCTGTACGAGATGGTCACCGGGCGCGCCCCCTACGAAGCGGAGACCCCCCTGGCGGTGGTGCTCAAGCACATCCAGGAGCCGCTGCCGCTGCCTCGTTCGATCCGGCCGGAGGTGCCGGAGGAGGTGGAGCGGGTGATCTTGCGGGCGATGGCGAAGGAGCCGGAGGACCGCTATCAGACGGCGGGGGAGATGGTGCGGGCACTGGACGCGGCGGTGCGGGCGGCGGAAGCGGCGGCGCGGACGGAGCCGGCAGTGGCGGAGGTGGCAGCGGAGCCGGCCGTGGCGCCGGCCGTGCCACGGCCACGGGCGCGGAAGCTGCGGCTGCCGCGCTGGGCGGGCTGGGCGGCGGGAGGCGCGGTCGCGCTGGCGGCTTTCTTCCTCATCCTGAGCCGGGTGCCGCTGCGGGTGCAGATCAGCGGCGGGCAACTGGAGGTGGTGCGCGTGGTGGAGGGGACGCCTGTCCCGAGCGAAGCCGCCGAGGGAGCCGAAGGGGCGACCCCCATCCCCACGCGCATGCCCACACCGACGGAAGCGCCATCAACGGCTATGCCTCCGGCGGAGGCGGCGTTGAGGTGGGAGCAACTGGCCGATGCCTATGCCTCTACCTTCCTGCCGGTGGCTTTCAACGCGCTGGCCGTAGACCCCAACGATCCCGATACCATCTTCGCCGGAACCTCCGGCGCGGGCATCTACGTCTCCCACGACGGCGGGCAGACCTGGGCACCCGGCAACGAAGGGTTGGGCAAGGGCACCGTGGGCAGCATCCTGGTGGACCCCAGCGACTCCAACGTGGTGTACGCCGCCCTCTCCGACCAGGGCGGCGTATACAAGTCCACCGACGGTGGGCAGACGTGGACCGCTGCCAACCGGGGTATCAACCTGGATAACGCCTGGAACTGGACCGGGCTGCTATACCTCGACCCGAGGGACAGCAGTCGCCTTTACTACAGCGGCACGACCGATGGGCTCTATCATTCCGGCGATGGGGGAGCAACCTGGCAACAACGCGGCGGCGAGTGCCCTTCCATCACCGGCCTGGCCATAGACCCGAACGATAGGCAACACCTCTACGCGGCTGGTTATCAGCACCCTGGCTCAGAGTGCCTGGCAGGCGTATACGAATCTACCGATGGAGGACAGAGTTGGAGACGGCTGAGTACCGAGGAGATGCTCGCTCCCGGCGATGAGTTCGGCGGCGATTGGTTCCACCTGGCCGCCGACCCACAGGACTTTAGCATCCTCTACGCCGGTGGACAGAGAGGGATTTACAAGACCTCGGATGGAGGGCAATCCTGGACGCCCATTCTCGATCAGGGTTGTGAATGGCTGGTCACAAGTGAGGTCGCGCTCTATTGTGGTAGAGGAGGCGACCTGCTGATCTCGCCCGATGGTGGAGAATCGTGGGCAGAGGCCTCGTACGGCGCGGGATGGGGAGGCCAGGAGATGCAGCCTCTTGTCGTTACCCCCGGTGACCCCCAAATCCTCTACGCCGGAGCTGACGCGGTGATGAGGTCCACCGATGGCGGGTGGACCTGGACCCGCGTCGGCTCGTTGGGCGCTATGGCCCGGATGCACCTGACGGTGGATCCCCGGGATGGCGAGCGGTTGTTCCTGAGCGGAGTTGACTACGTGAATGAAGTCTTTCGCTCCGAAGACGGAGGAGAAACGTGGCAGGTCGTTTCTACCAACGGGGGTTGGCGCAGTCGGATAACGATTGATCCGGCACAGAATGTCATCTATCTTCCCAGTCCTTCAGGAGGCTTGTATTGTTCCAGGGATGATGGTCGGACGTGGGAGAGCTTTGGCAGCGGCTACCTGACTCACGGTCCCTGGCAACTGGTGCCTGACCCGCAGGATGCGGCGAAATTGTGGCTAGTTGGTGAGTGCGGTACTCGCCTGTCCCTCTCCGAGGACGGCGGCGAGACGTTCGAGATGGTCGAGAGCTTCCCCCAAGACATTTGCATGCCTACCCTGCTGGTGCACGGGGAGGGCCGACGGATGTACGTCGTGGACTGGGGCAACTTTCACCGCTCGGACGACGGCGGGGAGACCTGGGCCTCGCCGGGAGGGTTGGGCGGCATTTACCGCGCCGCGGCCCTCGACCCCTCCAACCCCGATGTGGTCTACGTTGGCTCCACCCACAAGGGAGTGCTCAAGACGGAGAACGGCGGCATCTCCTGGCGGCAGATCAACACCGGCCTGACCAACCCCTCCATCAACGAGCTGGCGATTGACCCGGCCAACCCGCAAACCATCTACGCCGCCACCGACGGCGGGGCCTTCGTCTCCACCGACGGCGGGGAAAACTGGTCGCCGATCCAGGTGGAGCTGGGGCCGAACCCCATCGTCTACTCCATCGCCGTGGACCCCAACGATTCGTCCAAGGTCTACGCCGTCACGCCTGATGGCGTCTTTCGGCTGGTGGGTGCGCCGCCGGTGGATGAAGCGACCAGCGCCCCGACACCTGTCCCCGGCTCGATGGCCGACCAGGCCCGCACCTTCGCCGAGCCTATCCTGGCCGCCATCGCCGCCCGCCCGCCGGATTTTGAAGATGACTTCAGCGACCCCGGCAGCGGGTGGGCAATCGGCTCGACCGATCAGAGTGAAACAGGCTACCAAGATGGTGAGTACTTCATAATCGCTAACCCACCATCCCCCGGAGTGGAGTGCAACTGCGACGGTGTAGGGGCTGTGCCGCAGGTTTCTGACTTTGTCCTGGAGATAGATGGCCGATTCATCTCCGGGGAGATGGGTGACTGGCAGGTGAAGTTCCGAGAAGGGGATGAGGGGTACTATGTTGTACTTCTTTCGTCAGAAGGATATTTGGACCTATGGAAGTCGGAGGCAGAGGAAGTAAAACTTTTCACGCTTCGGGGCCCCCCCATTGGATCGGGAGATGAGACCAATCGCCTACAAGTCATGGCCAAAGGCCCTTGGATTGCACTTTACCTGAATGGAGAGCCGATCTATCTTGCCTATGATGAGACTTTCAGCACAGACGGCATTGACTTGACGCTTTGCAATCATGGCGCCAATCCGGTTCGGGTGCACTTCGACAACTTCAGGGTGTGGGACATCACGGACCTGGCGTTGCCCACTTCCGCCACGGTCGAGCAAGCCCGCGCCTTCGCCGAGCCCATCCTGGCCGCCATCGCCGCCCGCTCGCCCGATTTTGAGGATGATTTCAGTGACCCCGGCAGCGGGTGGAATATCGGGACACAAAGTAGGGAAGAAACCGGCTGGGAGGAGGGCGAGGCAGGATACGCGGATGGAGAATATTTCATTGTTGCTGCGCCAGCCTATTCTCCCGAGGACACAGGGCGAGTTACTTGCAGCAGCGGTCAACATCGTGGAAGGGGCAGATGACGGGGACGATGTCAACTACGACGACTTTATCTTTGTGCCCTGATTGCTGACCGGCCGCAGCGGTTAGCATATCAGTTCGACAAGGAGGAAACAGCGCGATGAAAAGGCGAATCTTACTGACGCTCACACTGGCGATCGGCGTGATGGTAGTTGCCTGCCAAGCAACGCCGGTGGACGAAACCGCCACCCGCGCACCCACGAACACACCGACTCACACGCCTATCCCTACCCCGACGCCCACACCGACGCCTGTGCCCACTGAGACTCCTTCTCCCTGGGTCAGCGAGACGGTGGACAGTGACAGTGAGGGATTTGTAGGCCGGGGGCCCTCACTGGTGCTGGACAGCTCGGGCACTCCCCACATTGCTTACCACGGTGTCGCCAGCGACAGCGTGAGGTATGCTGTCCTAAGCGGTGCCACCTGGGTCAGCGAGACACTGGAGACGCCTGCTGTACTCCCTTCCTTGGCGCTGGATGCCGCTGATAATCCCCACATCGCCTATACCCGTCGTGACCCCCGGCGCGGTCCCTCCGTGAATTATGCCGTCCTGAGAGGCACCACCTGGGCAATTGAGACGGTGGACGATGTAGCTGCGGAGCCTTCCCTGGCACTGGATCGCTCTGGCAATCCGCACATCGCCTACTGTGGTGTTCACCCCAGAGAAGGTCTCAAGTACGCCTATTGGACAGGGAGTAGGTGGGTGATACAGCTCGTTGACCGCGTTCTATGCGGCAACCCCGGCAGGGAGCTGTTCGCGTGGCCTTCCCTGGCGCTGGATGGTTCGGGCAATCCCCACATTGCCTATTGCGATGTTGCCAATAACAGCATAAAGTACGCTGTCCTGAGAGACACCACCTGGGTGATTGAGACGGTGGGAATATCTGAACGGCCAGACGGCCCCTCGCTGGTGTTGGATGGCTCTGGTAATCCCCACATCGCCTACATCCACCAGGGTCTCGTGAACTACGCCGTCCTGAGAGGTACCACCTGGGCGATTGAGACGGTGAACGACGCAGATGCGGCCCCTTCCCTGGCGCTGGATAGCTCTGGTAATCCCCACATCGCCTACTGTGGAGCAGGTCTTAAGTACGCCTATTGGACGGGGAGTGAGTGGGCGATAGAGAACGTTGACGCTGTTAAATGTGAAGGCTCATCGCTGGCGCTGGACGGTTCCGACGTTCCTCACATCAGTTACTATGACACTGCTGACGATGAACTAAAGTATGCTCGTCGGGTTGCCCTGCGCTCCGCGGCAGTGGCGACGCCGGTGCCGGCGAGAGCGGGCGGGCTGACAGCCACACCGACGCCCACCGCCACTCCCACACCCCGACCTACTCCTGTCCCCTCTCTCTCCGGCCGGGTGACGGACGCAGCAACGGGCCAGGGCATAGCCGGAGCAACGGTAGAAGCAAGGCTGGCTGGGGCGCGTGGGACGCATAGATGGGACTACTCAGCCGCCACGACTTCTGACGGCAGGTATGCCATGTTCGGCCTTCCTGCTGGCGATTACATAGTGCGAGTTATCGCCCCTGGCTATGCCAGGGAGTACTACGACAATGTAACCCCATCTCGTGAGGCCAAAAACGTCCATGTCACTGCACTGCGCGAGACACCGGACGTTGACTTCGATCTCACGGAGGGAGGCTCAATATTGGGATACGTGTATGATGGCGAAACTGGTCGAGCCATTGAGGAGACGCTGATAACCGTGCGTCCATGTAGCGAATGGGAGGACGACGGGTTTTACGCCTGGACAGCATCGGATGGAAGCTATATCGTTGAGAACCTGGCATTAGGTGAGTATGAGGCGATGGCTAGTAGGGAGGGTTGGATATTCCAATGGTATGAACATCATAATGGGTGTTGTTGCGGGTGTGGAACAGACATTGCGGTAGTTCCACCTGATACCAGTACAGGTATCAACTTCCATCTCATTCGAGGTGGTTCGGTATCTGGTTTCGTTTATGAAAGTGATGGAGTAACTCCCATTGAGAGTGCTTGGATACGTTTGCATTGCAGACTGCCGAATGGTCATAACCTCGATTTTGACTGCACTACCAAACTCGATGGCAGTTATCTGGCAACTGATGTAGTTCCAGGGAACTACAAGGTACAGGCCACCAAACCTGGTTTTGCCACTGAATGGTATGACACGAAGAACAACTGGGTTGACGGCCATACTGTGGTCGTTGAAGGAGACAAGACAACATCTGGCATCAACTTCACCCTCGATCCAGGTGGATCACTCACAGGTCACGTCTACGACGAGGAAGACGGCAAGCCCATAAGTGGAGTTGTAGTGCACGCGTATCTAACAACAGGCGAGTGGGTGTGGCTCAGCGGAACCACCGACGATGATGGAAGCTATCGTTTTTATCTAGCGACAAATGATTACCTTGTAGAAGTAAACCCATGTAACCGGGGAGACAAGTGGGTTGGTGAGTGGTACAACAATAGCTATGACATGGCGAACGCTGCTCCTGTCCATGTTGCGGCTCCCAATGAAACCTCAGGAGTGGATTTCTACCTGGCCAAAGCGGGCAGCATATCGGGACATGTGTATGAGGAAGATGGCACCACCCCCATCGCCGAGGCCATGGTGTATGCCTTCCCCACCACAGGCGATCACCCCGGTGCCGGCGCCAACACCGGTCCTGACGGCAGCTACACCATCGAGGGCCTCCCCTCGGGCAACTATAGAGTCCAGGCCGCCGTGTCAGACCACGTCGCGGAATACTACGACGACGCTCCTGACGAAGCATCGGCTACGGAGGTGAGGGTCAACGCTCCCGGCGATACGCCTGGCATCGACTTTCTATTGAGCCGGGTTTCTGAGTAGACCCTCAAAAGCAAAGGCTGACTCGTTGGGTGGTCTCCCTGTAGAGTGTTGGTAGCCCTGTTGAGCGAAACATTCACCGCCAAGCGGGTTGTGCCGCCGAGCCGTCGAATCGCTGAACCGCTGAAGGCACTGAAAAGGCTGAAAACGGATTAGCGCTCGACAGAACCTTCCGGCATTCGCCTGCAGCAATGGCAGCGGCGAACCGGTGGAGGTTGTGTCTAGCGGCTGCGGTACGCCTCACGGCGGTGCATCACGCGCAGAATGACGACCGTCCTGGCTTCCTCGTCCACATCGTAAAAGACACGCCAGTCACCTACGCGCAGACGGTACTCCCCAATAGCCGGGTGGCGCAATCTACGAGCGGCCGGTGGGCGGGGGTTTTGTCTGAGCACCTGCACCGCTTTCCAGATACGCTCCAGGACGGGCCTATCCAGGCGATCCAGATCCTTCTGTACTCGACGACCGGCCAACAGGAGACGGTATTCACCCATCGCGGCGGCGTTCATCCATGTAGTCTTCGAAGGGAACACACTCTCCGGCTCTGTAGGCCATCCGGGCCTCCGCGATGCGGGCAATGTGCTCGGAGTTGGAGAGCAGGGCCAACTCTTCCTGCATCTCCTCGTATTCCTCGATACTCACGATGAGCGCCTGGGGCTTGCCGAAGCGGGTGAGAATATAGGGGGTTTTGTTTTCCCGGACGTCCTCGATAACACTCTTCAATCGCCGCTGGGCCTGTTCCATCGTCACAGTCCTGGTAACATCAATCATCGCAACCCTCCTATGGAATTATATATCTTGCTACGTAACTTGTCAAACGCAATGGAGACCGCTCCAGCGCTAGAGGAATAGAAGGAGGGAGGAGGCCGTGCCGGGTAAGCGGGTCAAGGTTTCCATCAGAGTGAAGGCGGACACCTGGACGGGGAGAGCGCCCTACCAATTGCTGCAACGGTACAAGGATTGGCAGGCCGGACGGCTCGCTCCGCCATAGATGGTCGCGCAGCCTGCATTGGGAGCAGTGACCGCGACGGGCCTGACCACGTATCTTCTCAATGTCAGTACTTCACGAAATGCTCGTGGCGGATTGCCAAATCCGCCACTTTCCGCTGGATTTGGCAATCCAGCGGGAGCGTTTCGTGATCTACTGAATGTGGGGAGAGTTGGGTGATGATGACGTGGCGTCCCTGTAGTTCAGCCCCGGCAGAAACGAAGGCAGTGGACGGCGAACGTATCACGCTGAGGACAAGAACGGCAGACTGAGGCCACAGCAACAGAGGCTCCTGTGTGTCAAGTCAAATGATAATGTCACCGAACAGGCATCGTTCCATCAAAAGATA
>JBHIET010000038.1:0-31315 GCA_046760785.1 Anaerolineae bacterium
GGCCACCTGGTCGCTGATAGGCATGCCGACGAAGATGATGCGCTCTTTGAGCAGCAACGAATAGATGTCGTAAGCGCGCTCGCCGCGCCCCGTCGTCTCAACTACCATCGGAATCAATGACGTAGGCGGAACACTCCCCATCGCTCTTTACCCCCTGTTTCCCTGTTTTCTGTTTCCTGCTCCCCGCTCTCACGTGGTCCTGTTCCCTCGCCCTCTTGCTCTTCAATAGAAACTGGCTCCGGTGCTTCTCCCTTGGCGATGGCGACCAGCCGCTGCAGCGCCTTGTTCGCCAGCAGACGGCTGCGCACCGCCTCCTGCCCCTTGTCAGAACTGAGAGACGAGCGCACCTCGTCGGCCCGGATGCCCCACGGAGCACTGATTTTCTCGATGTGTGCACCAACTTCCTCCTCGTCCACCTCAAGCTCTTCCAACCTCACGACCTCACCCAGCATCAGAGCGCGTTTGAGCCGGACAGCAGCACTTGGTTCCAGTTCCTCCCGCAGTTCCTCGATAGTCTTACCCTGGAAGCGCAGGTAATCCTCCAGCGAGAGGTGCGTTTCACGCTTCACTCTTCGCTCGATCTCCTCGGCCATCTCGTCCAGTGTTTCTTCAAGCATCACTGGTGGATACCCGACCCGAGTTTGCTCAAGGATGGCCTCCAGCACCTGTTCCGCGTATTCCTCGTCGGCTTTCTGTTGTGCTGCCTGCTGCAACTGCTCTTTGATGTGTTTCTTCAATTCCTTGAGGGAGTCGAAGTTACCGACGGTACGTGCCAGGTCGTCGTCAAGTTCAGGAAGGGTGCTCTCGTAGACTTCTGACACCCTGACGGTGAATTCCGCTTCCTGGCCCCGTACCTCCTCCTGGGGAAAGTCGTCCGGCAGGGTGAGTGTGAAGGTGCGTTCTTCACCGGCTTCCATCCCCACAACAGCCTCAGCGAATCCTGGTGCTGGTTCAGTGCTTCCGGCTTCTAGCAGTATGCGGGCTTCATCCCATTTGATAAACTCTGTCCCCTCACCTGTCCGCCCCACCAGGTCAAACACAGCTCCGTCGCCCAGTGCGACCGGGCGATCAACGGGTTCGAGGATCACGTTCTGTTTGCAGATTTCCTTGAGCGCCTGCTGTACCTGCTTCCTGGAGACCTTGACCTTCGGGGGCTTGAGGCGATAGTCGCGGTAGTTGCCCAGGTCCACCGTCGGGCGCAGGGGAACGGTGAACTTGAAGGTGATAGGGTGCAATGCGGCATCTTCCAGCACCCCAGGAGCGTAGGGGGCGATTTCCTCCTGCTCCAGTGCCTCGCGGTAGATTGCCTCGGCCAGCGATTCGGCGGCCTCCTTGCGGACCGCGTCCTCGCCATAGCGCTGCACGATGAGATCGTAGGGAGCTTTCCCTTTGCGAAAGCCGGGGATGCTTACATGTCTGCCGATCTGGCGCGCAGCGCGCCGCATGGCCTGTTGAGCTCGCTCCTCGTCCACCTCGATGGTGAGGTGCAATTGGCGATTCTCTAGCGGTTCGGTGGTGATCTTCAATGCACGCATCTCCAGTACAGTCTTCGCTAAAGGCACCGCCATAAACAGGCTTCGTCGTGAGCGCGGCTCGACTGAGGCTTCGACGCTGAGCTCAGCCGAAGCGCTCGCCAAAGTCTCAGCCGAACGGCGATGCTGGGCTGCTTTCGACCAACACCGGCCCTTCGACAAGCTCAGCCCAGTGGCTCAGGACAGGCTCTTACAAACCGGTGCCTTCAGATGGGGAAGGCGGGACTCGAACCCGCACGGGTTACCCCACGTGATCCTAAGTCACGCTCGTCTGCCAGTTCCGACACTTCCCCGTGCTGGATTTCATTATAATGCCGACTGTGCGTTCACGCAAGGTTGACAATCGCGGCCGCTGCTGGTATCATCGTTTCACATTATTTGAGGAGAGTCTGATGAATCTGGACGACCCCACAAGTTTCAGCGAACTCGACCTCAGCAGTATGCTTGAGCGCATTGGTGAATTGCCGCAGCAGTGTCGGGCGGCCTGGGCGCTGGCCCAAGAGCTAGAACTGCCGCCCGCCTACGGCGCGGTTCGGCATGTCGTCGTTCTCGGGATGGGCGGTTCGGCCATCGGTGGCGCATTATTGCAGGGACTGGTGGCCGGAGACTGCATCGTTCCCATCACCGTCGTGCGCGGTTACACGCTTCCCGCCTTCGTCCGTGGCCCCGAAACCCTGGTCATCGGCTGCAGTTATTCGGGCAACACGGAGGAAACGCTCTCGGCCTTTAGAGCGGCGCTGGAGCGGGGAGTCCTGCCGGCGGCGGTCACGACGGGGGGAAAGCTGGCCACGCTGGTGCAGGAGAGAGGGATACCGCCAGCTCACTTTGATTACCGATCTATGCCTCGGGCCGCATTGGGCTACACCTTCATTCTACTGTTGGGGCTCTTGTGCCGACTGGGATTGTTGCGCGACTACTCCGCTGATTTGGAAGAGGCCGCCCAGGTGATGGAGACCTGGCAGGCGGAAATTGGACCCGACGTGCCAACGACGCACAACGCCGCCAAGTTCGTGGCGGGTCGGCTTGCGGATCGGCTGCCGGTCGTCTACGGCGCAGGGTTCCTGGCCGCCGTCGCCAATCGCTGGAAGACCCAGTTCAACGAGAACAGTAAGCACTGGGCTTTCTTCGAAGTGCTGCCCGAACTCAACCACAACGCTGTCGTAGGCTTCGGTATTCCCCAGGCCGTGCGCGATCAAACTGTCGTGTTGATGTTGCGCTCAACCCTGGATCATCCGCGCGTGCAGGTGCGCTGGGAGGCGACGCGAGAGCTGCTTCTGCGCGAGGGCGTGGCGACCGAAACGTTGCAGGGGCGGGGCGAAAGCCAGCTCGCGCATATGCTCTCCCTGATTCACTTCGGCGACTACGTGAGTTTCTACCTGGCGATGCTTAACGGCGTGGATCCGACGCCGGTGGAGACCATCGCTTTCCTCAAGCAGCGGCTGGCTGAGGTGGCGGACTCCGAATGCACCGAGCATTGATGCAGCCTTTCTTCTGTGATATGATGGCGACCGAGTCACGTTGTCCGCCATGTCCACTATCGGTCTTCGCCACTTTTCCGGGCAAGAGCTTGCAGAGATTGTGGGAGGAAAGGAATTGATGACTGCCTCTGACGTGACAATGCCTGATATCTACCTGGCCAGGCAGAGAATTGCGTCCATCGCCAGGAGAACTCCCCTGGCCCTTTCGCCTTTCCTGTCAGAGCACGTTGGCGCCTCCGTCCACCTGAAGCTCGAGGGTTTGCAGGAAACAGGCTCGTTCAAGATCCGGGGAGCCACTAACAAGATTCTCAGCCTCACAGATGGAGAGCGGGCACAAGGAATCATCACGGTCTCCAGCGGCAACCACGGCCGGGGTGTATCGCACGTGGCGAGGCGATTGGACGTCAGAGCCGTCGTCTGTCTCTCAAAACGGGTTCCGCGCAACAAGGTAGAAGCGATCAGGAGGCTCGGTGCCGAGGTGGTCGTACGTGGAGATAGCTACGACGAGGCAGAGGCCCATTCTCTACGCTTGCAAAAGGAGCAAGGATTGACGGCAATTCATCCTTTTGACGATCCCTTCGTTATCGCCGGGCAAGGTACGATCGGCCTGGAACTTCTGGAGGATCTCCCTGAGATAGACACGGCAATCGTTCCCCTATCAGGAGGGGGGTTGATCTCGGGAATCGCGCTGGCCCTGAAATCTGCGAGCCCTGCGATTCGGGTGATCGGTGTCTCAATGGAGCATGCGCCTGTGATGTACCACAGTTTGAGAGCCGGCGCAGCGATAGAGATGGAGGAGGAGGAAACCATCGCCGATGCTCTGGTGGGCGGAATCGGTGGTCTGGGTAATCAGTACACTTTCCGCATGGTCCAAGAATATGTTGACGATACGATCTTGGTATCGGAGGAGGAGATCGCCGAGGCCATGGCCTTTGCCTTGGAGGCGCACCATCTGGTTGTGGAAGGGGCTGGAGCAGTCGGCATCGCAGCCCTGCTGCACCGGAGAGTGGAAGAGATTGGACACAATGTCGCAGTTGTTGTCAGTGGAAGCAACGTGGATATTCCGCTGCTCTTGAAGGTCGCCCAGAAGTACAGTGACTCAGGTCTGAGCAGGTGGAGCGCGAGGTCTACAGCCTCACCTTCTCAACCGCAGACTGTTGCTGACGACGGTGATGGAGCTGAAGGCCATGGCGAAGACAGCCAGCACCGGGTGGAGCTGGCGCAGGACGTCGGGAGCCCACGGGAGAGGATATAGGGCCCCCGCTGCCACAGGGATAAGAATGACGTTGTAGAAGAAGGCCCAGAACAGGTTCTGCTTGATGGTGCGCATCGTGGCCCGGCTGAGGGCCAGCGCCTGCCCCACCGCCCGCAGGTCGCCCCGCATGAGGGTCACCTCGGCCGTCTCCATCGCCACGTCGGTGCCGGTGCCCAGCGCGATTCCGACGTCGGCCTGGGCCAGCGCCGGGGCATCGTTGATGCCATCACCGACCATGCTGACCAGGCGGCCCTCCATCTGCAATTGCTTCACCTGCGCCGCCTTGTCGGCGGGCAGCACCTCGGCGATGATCCGCTCAATCCCCACCTGGCCGGCAATAGCCTCGGCGGTGCGACGGTTGTCGCCGGTGAGCATCACCGGCTCCAGTCCCAGGGCGCGCAGTTCCGCCACCGCCTCGGCCGAGCCCTCCTTCAGCGTGTCGGCCACGCCCACGACACCCGCCACCTCACCGTCTACCGCCACTGCTACAGCGGTCTTGGCCTCGGCCTGCAGCAGCTCCACTGTGGCGGTAAGGTCCCCCAGCGGGACACCCTCCGCTTCCACCCAATCCGGCTTGCCTACCAGCACCGCATGTCCCTCCACCTGGGCGCGGATGCCGCGGCCGGCAACCGCCTCAAAGTCCTGCGGGTCAGGCAGGGTCAGTTCCCGCGCCTCCGCTTCGGCGACGATGGCCTGACCCAGGGGGTGCTCGGAGCCGCGTTCAGCAGAGGCAGCCCAGCGCAGGATAGAGTTTTGGATTTCAGGTTTCGGATTTCGGGTTACGACGTCTGTGACGGATGGCTCTCCTTTGGTGATGGTCCCAGTCTTATCCAAGACGACAGTCCGGAGGCGGTGGGCGGTCTCCAGTGCCTCGCTGTTCCTGAAGAGGATACCTAGTGCTGCCCCCTTCCCGGTGCCGACCATAATGGCCGTGGGGGTCGCCAGCCCTAGAGCACAGGGGCAGGCGATGACCAGTACCGCCACCAGGCGGATCATCGCCGTGGTGAAATCGCCACTGGCTGCCCACCAAACGGCGAAGGTGACCACCCCGATGCTGATGACGGTGGGGACGAAGACGCCTGCCACCCGGTCGGCCAGCCGCTGGATGGGGGGTTTGCTCCCCTGGGCTGCCTGCACCAGCCGGATGATCTGGGCCAGGGCGGTCTCCGCGCCGACCCGCGTAGCCTCGAACTTGAGCAGCCCCTGCTTGTTGATCGTCGCGCCGATGACCTCGTCGCCGGGGCGCTTATCCACCGGGAGCGGCTCGCCAGTGAGCATGCTCTCGTCCACCGCCGAGTGACCCTCGACGACGACCCCGTCCACCGGCACCCGCTCGCCGGGCCGCACGACGACCACATCGCCGACGCGCACCTGCTTGACCGGCACGTCCACCTCCGCGCCATCCCGCACGACGCGGGCGGTCTTGGGGCGCAATCCCATCAACTTGCGGATGGCTTCGCCGGTCTGGCCCTTGGCGCGAGCCTCCAGCAGTTTGCCCAACTTGATGATGGTGATAATGACGGCTGAGGTCTCGAAGTAGACGTGCTGACCAGGGCCCGGCAGGAGGAGAATGACGGTGCTATAGAGGTAAGCCACAGAGGAGCCCATCGCCACCAAGACGTCCATGTTGGCGGTGCGGTTGCGCAAGGCGTGGTAGGAGCCAACGTAGTAGTCCCAGCCAGTGTAGAACTGGACCGGGGTGGCCAGGGCCAGGAAGAGCCAGTTGATCCAGGCACCGTGTGCCCATCCACCCAGGAGGCCGAAGTCACGGGTCATGCTGAGCAGGAAGAGCGGGAGGGCGAAGACGACGCCGACCCAGAACTTGCGCGTCTGGTCGGCGATCTCGGCCTGGCGGGCCTGGGCTTCCACGTCTTCTATCTGCTCCTCGGCAGTGACCTGCACGACGCCGTAGCCAGCCTCCTCGACCGCGCGGATCATCGCCGCGACAGTGGCCACGCCGGGGATGTACTCGACGGTTGCCCGCTCGGTGGCGAAGTTGACGTTGGCCCGGACGACGCCGGGCACTTTCCGGTTTAGCGTCTGCTCGACGGTGGCGGCGCAGTTAGTGCAGGTCATGCCGGTGATGGGCAGCTCTACCCGGGCGGTCACGACGCCGTAACCAGCGTCCTCCACTCGCCGCACCAGATCGGCAGGCTTGAGCCTGCCTGGGTCGAAGGCCACTGTGGCCTGCTCGGTAGCAAAGTTCACTGCCGCGTCGGACACACCCTCCACTTTCTTGAGGCTACGCTCCACAGTGAAAGCACAGTTAGCACAGTGCATCTTGGTGATGGACAAGGTCGCGCGTTTTTCGGCCATTGGGATACCTTCCATTCACGCGGGCGGGTAGTTGATCTCAGTCAGCAGTTCCTTGATGCCCTCCCACGTGGCCGGCGCGTCCCACTCGACAGTGACGGTTTTCGTCTCGGCATCGCCGGCCACGCTGGCGACACCATCCAATTCCCCCAGTTCGCACTTGATGGTCGTCACGCAGTGATTGCAAGAGATGTTTGGCACTTGAAAAGTCTTGCTTACCATTTCACCCGCCTCTTAATTTATATGACAGTTATTAATTTTATTATACCAACAAATGGCGCGAAAGTCAACTTGGGAACTGGGATTGATCGGTTCTAATGCAAATCAAACGAAACGGAGCCATCCTTCTCGTGAAGATCAGATGCACTGTACCCAGCCAAACTCTCCTTTTCCTTCCTATCAGAATGTGCTACAATTATGCCAGGAGAGAGTGAGTATGCCAGACGACGTGGTGAATCAACTCAAGCAGATTCCACTGTTTGCCAAACTTAGACGGAACGACCTCAGGGAGGTCGCCAAACTGGTCAAGCGTGCGCAATACCCGGTCGGGACCAAGATATGCCAGCAGGGGCGGCTCGGCAGCACGGCCTACCTTGTCGAAGACGGCAAACTGCGTGTCCTCCACGTTGATCCGCAGGGGATTGAGCGAGAGGTCGCCCAACTGGGACCTGGCTCCTTCCTCGGTGAGACTTCGCTCTTGCTGGGCGAGCCGCGCGATGCCACCATCGAAGTGGTCCAGGACGCCACCCTGTTGTCTCTGGACAAAGATGAGCTGGACCAGTTGCTGTATGAGCGGCCCTCAATGCTCAGAGTGCTGCAAATGAGCTCCGAAGTAGCCCGAAAACGGCACGCACGCCGCTTCAAATGGCAAGACCCAGACGAGGTCGTCATTCTCAGCATGCGCAAACACAACATGATATTGATGCGTCACCTTGCTTTTCCAACCTTCGTACTCCTGGTGGATCTCTTCGGCTGCGGCTACTGGTGGTCCACGCTATCCGGGGGAAAACTTGCCCTGATCACAGGGACGCTTCTGGGTCTGGTCCCACTACTTTTCATCCTATACTTGGTCTTGGATCACCAGAACGACAACTACATTGTTACGAGCAAGCGCGTAGTGCACGAGGAGCGCGTCCTCATTTTTCGGGAATCCCGCGTCGAGGCACCTCTAAGCGCTGTGCAGGACATTCAAGAATCACAGGAGGGCATGCTGGCCCAGATGTACAACTTCGGCAATCTGATCATCGAGACGGCTGGAGAACGCGGGCACGTGGTATTCCGGGAAATTCCGCACCCGGAAGAGACGCGAAAAATGATTTTTGAGCAAATCCAGCGCGTGCAGGCCGGGGCCAAGGCCGAAGAACTGGCCGCCATCCGCGACACGATGCGCAGACACTTTGGCATCCAGCCCGTCGAGGAGCAAGCCGCAGCGCCAGTTCCCCCCCAAAAAAAGAAGTGCCGTCTCAAACTGACGATGCCCCTATGGCTCCTCGCGCCCTTGCGCCTCATTACCTACTTCCTGCCCCCGCTGCGCCACGAGCAAGGGGATACCATCACCTGGCGCAAGCACTGGATCGCCCTGATCAAGCACATCACGCTTCCCACACTGCTCATCGCCGGGGTCACCTTTTTCGCCGTTTTCCTGATCCACCGCGACTCTGCCGACTGGGCCCCGATACTGATCGGCTACGGTACAGCAATCGTCTTCCTGTTCCCCTGGTGGCTGTGGAGATTCGACGACTGGCAGAACGACATCTATCAGGTGACGACCACGCGCATCATTGACGTCGAGCGACTGCCCTTCTACCTGCGCGAGGATCGCCGTGAGGCCAGCCTGGGTATGATCCAGAACATCAGCCTGGAGATTCCCGGCTTTCTGGGCAGGTTCCTAAACTATGGCTCGGTGACGATCGAGACGGCCGGGGCTGGCGCTTTCACCTTTGACCTCGTCAGAGACCCCCGGGGCGTACAGGCTGAGATCTTCCGCCGCGTGGAGGCATTCCAGCAACGCCAACGCCAGCAGGAGGCCGAGCGTCGCCGGACCGAGCTGCTCGATTGGTTCACCGTGTACGACCAGATTCGCCCCTCGACGTCCCCTACGACCCAGCCACCATCTTCATATCAACAGGAGTCCTGAAGCTATGCCCGTGCATCCGATTGTGCTTTCCGATAACCCGCTGTTACGCCAGAAATCACGCCGCGTGCGGCACATAAGCCCGGCCTTGCAGCCCCTCATTGACGACATGATTGAGACAATGCGTACAGCCAACGGCATCGGCCTGGCCGCTGTTCAGATCGGCGTGCCTGAGCGCGTCATCGTAGTCGAGGTGCCCGAGGACAACGAAAGCGAGGAGAACCCGAAGCCCAGAAAGCTTCACGTGGTCGTCAACCCCAAACTGGCGCGCCTGTCCCGCCAGATGGAGGAGGGGATCGAGGGTTGTCTCTCCATCCCCGGCTGGGTCGGGGAGGTTCCGCGCCATTATGCCGTCACCGTCAAGGGGCTGGACCTCCGGGGGCGGGCCGTGCGCATCAAGGCGGAAGGGCTTCTGGCCCGCGTCTTTCAGCACGAGATTGACCACTGCAACGGTACTCTTTTCATTGACTACATCGAAGACCCGGAGAAGATCTGGCCGGTGACCGAGGGGGAGGAGGAGGCAGCGGAGGCAGCTCAGGAGGTGGCCGGCGGGGCGGCGGCATCTGGGCTACTGGAGTGAAACGAGAGCCAGCGATAGATCCTATCTTCCCGCCGCCCAGCCCAGGCTCTCCAGGCCGATCTCCAGAGCCGGACGCCAGAGGGAAGGAGAGCGCAGGAGCATCCGCAGGTAGGTCAGCGCCGGGCCGGGCCGCAGTGCCCATTCCCGAAAGGCCCGCTGCGCCCACCGCTCCAGCTCCTCTGCCCGCAGATGGGGGTAATCGAGCACCGTCGAGCAGTCCATATCCACCTGCTCCCAACGGGTGCCGGGGCGGAACCACCCCTGCTCCACCACCTCGAAGAAGAAAGGCGAACCCGGGTACGGCGCGGCGATGTGGAACAGCACCAAATCCAGCGGGAGCCGTTTGGAGAAGCGGATGGTCTCCTGGATAGTCTCCTCTGTCTCCCCAGGCAGGCCAATGATGAAGTAGCCCCAGTTTCGGATGCCCGCCTCCCGTGACCAGCGCAGCGCTCGCTCCACTTGCTCCAGTTCGATCCCCTTCCGGGCACGGTGCAGAACCTCCTCGCTGCCCGATTCAATCCCCCAGGAGATCCAACGGCAACCGGCCCGCCCCATCAAGCGCAGCATCTCTGCGTCCACGAAGTCCACCCGGCTGTTGCAGGTCCACGGCAGCCGCAGCCCCCGCTCCAGGATCAATTCGCACAGTCCCACCACCTGCTCACGGCTCACGGTGAAAATATCGGCGTACATGTGGATGGAACGGACTCCCAAGCCTGCCAGGAACTCCATTTCCGCCACAATGCTCTCCGGCGAGTGGAAGCGCACGGAGTTGCCATAAGAAACGTGCTTGATGCAGAAGCGGCAACCACCAGGACACCCCCGGCTGGTGACGACGAAGGCATAGGGATTGCGCACCAGAGGCGCTCGATATGCCTGCAGGGGCAGCAGATCGTGGCGGGGCATGGGCAGGTCGTCCAGATGGCGGACAAAGGGACGATCCGCGTTTACGACGGTTTCGTTCCCGTCGCGCCATACCAATCCTCTGATACGTTCCAGGTTACGAGTTTCAGGTTCCAGATTCAGCCAGGCCGGCTGCCAATCGGGGTCAGCGTCGGTGAAGAGCTTACGCAGCCGCTCCCCGAATTCCGGTTCCGCCCCCGGCCACCACTCCTCCAACTTGGGCGTTAAGGTCTGGGATTTGGGATTTGCCCATTCCAACGTATCAACTAGCTCTCGCAAAGTCAGTTCTGGCTCGCCGCGCAGGACGAAGTCCAGGCTGGGGAAGGCGCGCATCGTCTCGCGGGGGATGGGGGTGACGTGGGTGCCGAAGGCAATGGTCGTCGCTCCCAGGCTGCGGGCCAGGAAGGCACCATACATGTCGTTGCGGAGAGTCGGAGCGGTAACGTGGGTCACGTAGTAGCGGGGACGTCTCTCCTGCAGCAATTGCTCCAACGCGGCCCAATCCATACGCAGGGGGATTGCATCCACCACCTCCACGCGGTAATCGGGGAAGAGTGCGGCCATCTGGGCCAAGCTGACCTGGTGCCAGATCATCCCCTCCCTGGAGCGCCGCCCTACCCGATGCTGGCTGCGGATCCAGATGCCGCCGTCGGGGGCTGGTGGATTGACGAAGAGGATGTCCACAGCGTTTTCGGGTCGGGCTGGATGCCCGGCCCGTACTACTGCGTCGGCATCGGGAAAACGGGGTGGCGGGACTTTTTCCCGCATCCCCGCTCCGCGATTCACTCCTCGCACGGTTGCGCCTCCAGGTCCAGAGCCACCTGAATCTCCCGCTGGCTCAGCTCATCCAGCACACGCATGATAAGCCAGAAGACGGTCAATTGCAACCCCATCACCAACAGCATAGCCGCGCCCAGTAAGTAGAGCCAGAGACGCTCAATGGGCCACCCTCCCAACGAGAGGCCGAGGCTACCGACGCCGACCACCAATCCCAAGCCCGCCGCCAGCAGCCCCATCCAGCCAAAGTGCCGATCCAGCGGTCGTTTGAAAATCGGCTTACCGAAGAGACCCTGGCGGATAGGCTGTTTGTGAAAAAGAGAAACCAGGTAATTGAAGGTCGCTCCCAGGGAAAAGAGCGTGACCCCGGAGACTGCGCAGAGGCTGGCGGTGAAGACGCCAACCACACCCCAGTGACCCAGTCGGGTGATGCCGGAAAGCCGCATCACCGCTACGACTGCAGCGATGATCCCGGCGATGGCCGCCAACCCCAGGCCAATGCCGCCCAGGATGCGCACCGGGTTGTAGTTCAGCGCGGTCCAAATGATGGTGTACAGAAAACGGGTTCCATCGCGGACGACGCTGAGTTTCGAGCGCCCCACCCGCTCCTTGTAGGGAATAGGTACCTCCCGCCAGCATATCTCCTCGTGAAGGGCGCGGGTGCTCATGACGGGGGTGAAGTTGAGGCCGTCGGGGAGAGGGTATAAGCAGGGCAGAGCCTTCCGGCGGATGACCCGCATACCGCTGGAGCTATCGCTGACGCGATGGTTGCCCAGCAAGCTCACCAGATTGGCAAAGATGAAGTTGCCGACGCGGCGAACCAACGGCATTTCGCTCTCGGTGCCCGACATGCGGGAGCCGATCACCAGGTCTGCACCCTCGGCCAAGGCCACCCGGCACAGGTCCGGGAAGTGATCCGGCGGATAGGTGCCGTCGGCGTCCAGGAACCCCAGCAGGTTCCCTCGCGCCTGGCTGAACCCAGTCTTCAGCGCCGCGCCATACCCCCGGTTGATCGGGTGGCGAATGAGGCGGACGTCGGGGTAGCGGGCGGCAATGTCCGCGGTCCCATCGCGGGAGCCGTCGTCTACCACGACCAGTTCCAAGCCATCCACCCCCGCCTCCGCCAGTCCAGGACGAATGGAGAGCACCCGCTCGATGATCTCGGCAATGCCCCCTTCCTCGTTGTAAGCCGGAATCACCACTGAGAGTACGTTAACCTCTCCCTGCGCCTGTTGACGGCCACGGGGCAAGCCAACTTCAACCTCTTTGTGAGCCGGAACTGCTGCTGCAAGAACACTCATCTCGTCCTCCTTAAACCTGCGGCCACACCGCCGAGCCACTCCTCCTCGCCGTGCAGCACATCGAAAATCTCGTCCCGTATTCCACCTACACCCACATCTGAATCCAGCCGTCGCACCACCCGCGCCGGCACGCCCACCGCCAGCGTGTGAGGCGGCACGTCCCGTGTGACCACGGCCCCAGCTCCCACCACCGCCCCGGCCCCCACCTGGACCCCGTCCAGCAGGATCGCCCCCGCGCCGATCCAGGCTCCGTCCTCCACGACGATCCCCCGCGCGGTGATCCCCTGCTGGATGACCGGCCGGGAGGGATCATCGAAGAGATGGTTCACCGCCAGTATCTGGACCCGGGGGGCCAGGAGAACGGTGTCGCCAATGTGCACCCCACCCTGCCCACGAATCAGGCAGAACTCGCCGACGAAGCAGTTGCGTCCGATCCAGATGCCAGCGTTGGGCAGGTCTCGGAAGTTGTGCACGTGCAAGACACTAGCGTGCATCACAAAGGTCTCATCGCCGATGAAGATGCCCTGAGGACAGGCGTGGAGGTAGACGCCGTGATCCAGATAGACCTGGCGGCCCAGGTGAATGTTGGCCGGCTGACACAGACGAACATTGTCTTCCACAAGTGGGAAGCTCTCGCTCCGCAGGATCAGCCGGTAGGCCAGGGCTCGCAGGCCGATACCGACCAGGCCCGGAATGGAGCGCAGGAAAAAGAACAGGGTCTGCTCCAGGATGTAATGGCCCAGGCCAGTGGACTGGCCCTCGATATAGTATCGGAGACGTCCCCGACGGGCGGCCGCCTTCGCTGCATCAGGCTGGCGCGAGACGACGCACTCGCTGTCCCCACTCACCGACCGCCTCCCCCTCCGAGGGCAACGCTCGGAACACGCCACCTCACCCTACTCTCTCGGCGCAAGATGGCACTCGCCGCCGCTCCCAGGTTCGGCATCACCGTGAAACCTCGCTCGCCGTGGAGCCAGCAGTGGATTAACTGCTGCCGTCCCCGGCCAGTGAGTACCAGGTAGCGATAACATCCCACCGCCTGCCCAGCCTGCATATCCACCTCCGCATCCCCAATGAGGTAGGATTGAGAGAGAGCCACTCTTAACTGCTCCGCTGCCATCAACAGCAGCCCGGGCTGTGGCTTACGGCAGGTACAGTGCTCGTCGGGCCGGTGGGGGCAGTACATCACCTGGTCTATCCGCCCCCCCGCCGCCTCGATTGCCTGCACCATACGGGCGTGGATATCCTCAACCACCTCAACAGGAACTATGTGCCGGTTGATGATCGCCTGGTTGGTGATGACGACAATGGACAGTTCCGAGTGAGCCAGCCGGGCCAGGGCAGCCAGCACACCTGGAAGAAAGACGAACTCCTTCCAACTCTTCACGTGATCAGCCCGGTTGTGGCAAATCACCCCGTCGCGGTCAATGAAGATAGCTCGATGCATACACGACTCCAGCAATATCAGCGGTTCGGCAAGTCGAAAGCCAATGTATCAGGATGGCCTTCACTCTCCCGTGTCGCAGGCGGGGGAGGCACGACAGGCTGCCGTTCCCCCTGCCACCCCGACGGTCCCTAGCATAAGCGAAACCGGAGGCTCAATCTGTTGTTGCCGCTCCCGGAGCACCGTGGCGATCAAGTGACATAGGACGAGGTGCACGTCCTCGATTTGCTCCATGCAATCGCACGGCACCACAACCGGTACGTCCACCAGTGCGCTCAGCCGCCCGCCGGCAAAGCCAGAAAACCCGATCGTGATTCCCCCCATTCGGCGGGCCAATTGCACCGCTCGCAAGACGTTGGGGGAGTTGCCGCTGCCGCTGAAGGCAACCACCACATCCCCCCGTTCCACCAGACCGCTCAACTGCTCGGCAAAGACATCCTCGTACGCAACATCGTTGCTCCAGGCCGTCATCAGCGGCACGTTGTCCGTAAGCGCCACTACCCGGAAGCGAGGGCGGCCCGGAGTAATGGTCCCTTTCGCCAGGTCGCACGCGAAGTGAGACGCTGTAGCTGCGCTTCCGCCGTTGCCCAGCGTGAAAACGGTGCTGCCCACGTAGTTGGCGCTCAGGAGCACGTCCACTACTCCGCTGATGCGTTGTAGTGGAAGCGCAGCAAGAACGTGGCGCATCTCATCCAGATACCGCCGGATGCTCTCCAAGACGCCCCCTCGTGTCCCCACGTAGCGCTACAACTGCAGTTGACACCGCCGCAGTGAGTCCGTCTCACGCATAGTACGTATCGTGTGGTAGACCGCCTTGACCCGGAACTGCCAGTCACCGGAGGCATCGACGAAGCGGTGGATCACATCTTTGACCTCCGGATCGTCTGACAGCGAATAGATCGTCATATCATCCACACAGTACCTGACGAGTATCCCCTGAGCAGCCAGTTCGGCCAATTCGGCCCGCACCGCTTCCGCGTTTCGGCCGGCATAACGAGCGATGTTCTCGGCAGTGTCGGCGGTGTGGGGATTCTCGTGGAAGAAGTGAATCAGGTCCCATTTGACGAAGGAATTGACCTTTGTACACAGGAATGCCATCATAGCGGAGTCCATATCGTACATCAGACGACCAATCATATCCTGCCCCCTTCCTTTCATACTCCCTGGCAAACGCAATGTTCGCCCAGTGCAGATTCCTGACCAGAGTCCGATCAATCACTGAAACAGCGTGGAACTTCATCACCTCGCTTCCACCTGGACCCCTCGCTGAACAAAGGGGGTATGGGTCAATATCTGGGGCCCCAGCCAGGGCACCGCCTGCATCACCTGCACCCCCTGATCCTCCAACATGAAGGGCCTACGCTGCAGCCCCAGCCTCGTCAACGCCCCTGTGATGGCCTCGTGCCGGTCCACGGGGCAGTAGAGCATCAGGAAGCCACCACCGCCAGCCCCGGTCACCTTTCCCCCCAGCGCCCCGTTCTCCCGCGCTACCTGATAGCATTGGTCCAGAAACGGGTTGGTGATCCCCTCCGTCAACCGGCGCTTCTCCATCCAGGATCGATGGAGTAGATCGCCGAACGCCTCCACGTCCCCCCGCTCCAGCGCAGCGCGCACCTCCAGCCCCAACTCTTTGATCGCATCCAGCCTGCGGACCGTCTCCCGGTCACCCTGCTGGCTGGCCTGTTTCTGGCGACGGAGGATGGTGGAAGACTGGCGGGAGGTGCCAGTAAAGAAAAGCATCAACCCCTCCTCCAATGCCTCGAGCGTTCCAGCGGGTACCTGCAGCGGTTCGACGGTTACGCCGTCGCGGGAGAACGTGATGCAGTTGAGGCCCCCGAAGGCCGCCGCGTACTGATCTTGCTTGCCAACAGGCATTCCTAGCTTCTCCATCTCGATGTAGCAGGCTTGTTCTGCCACTTCCGCTGGCCCAAGGTCTAAGCCACACCAGAAGGCGAGGGCCTTGATCATCGAAACTGCCACGCTGCCGGAGGAGCCCAGCCCGGTGCCAGGAGGGACCTGCGAGGCCAGAAAGATGGTCAGCCCATCGCGGAGATTGAAGTAGTAGGTGATGGCCTTAGGCAGGCGCAGGTCGCCATTCCAAATCAGATCCTCGCAGGTGGGTCGCTGACAGAGGGCCCGGTAGTCGGCGGAGATGATCTGCACGCCACCTGGCCAGCCGGGGGTGAGGGTGGTGTAGACGTAGTAACTGATCGTCGTGCTGACCACCATGCCGCCGTACCGCTCGTAGTAGGCCGGCAGATCCGTTCCGCCGCCCCCAAAGCTGATGCGCACCGGCGCTCTTGAGATCAGAATCATTTCTTACACTCTCCTCATCATTCTCTATTCGTTACTGCTCAGGCTGCGCCGGTCGAGCGGCGTCCTGAGCCTGTCGAAGGGTAGGCGCTTTAGGTCGAGTAGCGAAGCGTACCGAGACCAAGCGCCGTATCCGCCGGGTTGAGCTTGTCGCTTGTCCTGAGCCTGTCGAAGGGAAACCAGACCAAGCAGCCTATGCTGAGCCGCTCGCTTGGTTTCGATATGCTGCTCCCTCTGGTCGCAGCTACTCAACCAGCGCTCGCTCGCCCAACACTGCATCCAGCCTGAGCAGTAGCCTCTATTCAACAAACTAATAGGCCCCCTGCCCCTTGAGTACCACCCGTACGGTGTTGAACATCAACTTCAGATCCGTCCAGATGGTGTAGTTGCGGATATACTGCATGTCCATCCGCACCCGCTCCTCGTAGGAAAGGTCGGCGCGTCCACTGACCTGCCACAGACCGGTCAACCCCGGCTTGACCGTCAGCAGATTATGCTGCCATTGGCCGAAGTGCCTCAGTTCCGTTGGGGTGATCATCCGCGGCCCGACAAGGCTCATCTCTCCCTTCAGCACGTTGAACAGTTGCGGCAGTTCGTCCAGACTGTAGCGGCGCAGGAGCCGCCCCACTCGGGTGACCCGGGGGTCATCCTGGATCTTCCCGGCCTGCTCCCACTTTTCCTTCAACTCTGGATGCGCCTCCAGATAAGCTTCGGCCTTGGGGATCATAGTGCGGAACTTGTAGGCGTTGAACCTCCGTCCATACAACCCCACCACCCGTCGGTGGTAAATCACCGGCCCCGGCGAGTCCCGCCGGACCAGGAGAGCAATGATCAGAAACACAGGAGCCAACAGAACGATGCCCACCAGCGTAGCCACGTAGTCCAGCAGCGCCTTCATCAGCGCATCCATCCCGGTGATGCGGGTCCGATTGAGGCTCACCAGGGGAATGAAACCAACATCCCTCACCTGAGCGCCGTTGGTAAAAAGTTCGTACAGGCCAGAGGAGAGACTGATACGCACCCTGCTGTCCGTCCCCCAGTCCCGGTAAATATCCAACAACTCTTCCCGTCGCAGGGCGGTGGGAATGACGATCAGTTCCTCCACATCCAGGCTCCGAACGAGGCTGTCCAGTCTATTGAGTCCGCTCAGCACAGGCAGCCCCTCTACCTGTGCCTTTTCGCAGGATGCCGGTTCCACAAAGCCCACCACCTCCACCCCCGCCGTCGGCGAAGCGCGCAACTGGGCCACCACGGCCCGCCCCTCCTCATTGGCCCCCACGACCAGCGCTCGGCGAATGAACAGGCCCCGCCTCCGCAGGCAGTAGACCAACCGCCGGTAGCCAAACCGGGTCAAGGTCACGCTGGCAAGGGAGAAGAACCAGACCATCGCCAGCCATCCTCTGGAGATGTCATACTCGTCGCGCCGGACGAGGAAACTGTAGAGGATCAGGCCAACCAGGCCAGCGGTACAGGCGTTGACCGCGTTGACGTATTCCTGCGTGCCGCCGAAAAGGCGGTCCTCGTGGTACAGCCAATTAATGGCAAAGAGGATCAACCACATCGGAATGGCAGTCCAGGCAAGGCGGATGTAGAAAGCTTCCACGGAAGGGCCAAAGGGGCCCTGGTACTCCAGCAGCTGGAAACGCAGTTGATAAGCCGCTGCCATGCTGAGAGCGATGCACACCGCATCCAGCAGGAACAGTGGCACCACCGCCCAGCGGGTGGAGAAGCGCTGCCTGGCCCAGGTCCGCCTGCGCACAGCCGAGAAGGGCGGTACCTGTACTGCCGTTGAAAGAACTCGCTGGTGACCAGTTCCAACTGTCATCGTCAACGTTCCTAAAGACTCCTGCCTCCCTCAACCCGCAGGAGGATCATCAACCGTGGGAGTTCTCAATCACCGATTATCATTGTAAAAGGCAATCGTCAGACTTCAGTAACGAAGTCCTAGAAAATTGACTAGAGATGCGCACGGAAGTACAATTATCCCCGCCGTCTTATAGTCTTTTTTTAGGATTCTCATCACTCTAAACCAACCCCTGGCCCATAGAATAAAGAGCAGGACGACGAGAGTCAGTTACAACGAGGTCCAGATAGATGTCCATAGAAACTTTGATCCGCAGCTACATTCTGGAGAACTTCCTCTTCACTGATGACAACGGGCGGTTGCAGAACGACACCTCTTTTCTGGAAGAGGGGATCGTGGACTCCACCGGGGTTCTGGAACTCGTGATGTTCGTTGAGGAGACCTTCGGCACCACAGTGGAGGACGAGGAGATTGTGCCGGAGAACTTCGACTCCGTGGAGCAGTTGGCGCGCTACGTGCGGCTGAAGGTGAGGAAGGCGGCGGTACCCAGTCCTGGCGAACGAGTTCCTGCGAGATAGCGCGGAACGGTTCCCCGAATATGACAAACGGGCTACCAGCTCCCGGGTCGTGGGTGTGTTGAGGCTGAGACGGAGGCTATGTCCACAGGGAACCTGCTAGTAGGTCCAGGGTTCAGAATGCCTGGCCAGAGGCTCGATGCTCGTCAAGGAGTGGCTTATCTGCTGCTAATCGCGCTGATGGTGCTTATTGCTGGCTGCCAAAGTCCTGCCACGGTGACCGAGCCGTGGACGCCGCCCTATCTGCAACTGCAACTGCGTGCAGGAAAGGTGCAGGTGCAGTGGGCGGACGCCTCGGAGTGGACGACGATGGAGAGTGGGGCGAGTATCACTGTCCAGAAGCAGGGCCGAATCGTCGCAGACGCAGCAGAGGAAGCTCTGTTCCACCTGGGCGATGGCAGCACGCTCGAACTGGCCCCTGAAACCATGATGGAGGTGCAGAATTCGCGCTCCTTTCCCCGCTTGCAGATGGTATTGCAGGACGGGAGCCTCCTGCTTATGGCACAGGAGCCCTCATACGAGCTCACCATACCCACTTGCTCCGTGACGCTTTTAAGCGTCCCTTCACGGATAAGAATCGAGGTCAACAGCGAAACGACGTACCTGGCGGTCGAAGAGGGGGCCGTGGTCTGTGCGCTGGAGACAGGGACATTGACGCTTCCCAAGTGCCGGGAGATGTACGCAAGAGCAGGAGAGGAGCCAGAGGTCACGGAGTTCTGCGATGCGAATGCGACAGCCACCGCCTTCGCTGTGACACCATCGCCAAGCCCAACCCCCTCGGAATTTGAGACGACGCCGACGGCGACTGCAACGCCCTCCCCCACCACCACGCCCACACGCGAGGTCGTGACATCAACCCCCACCCCAGTGCCACCGACCGATACTCCGCCACCACCGCCACCACCACCACCGACGAACACACCGCCGCCACCGCCACCGCCACCACCTCCCACCGATACACCACCACCGCCGCCGCCACCCCCCACCGACACACCACCGCCGCCGCCCACGGAGGCGCCCCGGCCCACACCGACGCCGGCCCCGCCTACGCCTCGCCCAACTCCTCAACCTTGAATAGGCAGAAGAGTCCACAGTCCCACCATGCTTAGGCACTCCCAAGTGCCTTCTTCGCCTTTTGACGATTGCTGTGCTGTGAGGTAAAATAGGAATAATGGGCAACCATAGAGATAGCAATTCAGAAGAGACTTATGTTTGCTTGTCGCCATCCGCCGGGCAAACGCGGGAATGAAATGGAGGCTATGGTGCACAAGAAGAAGGGTTTCGTTCAACTCCTGGTCGCGCTCCTGATCGGCCTCACCGGTGTGATGGGCACACTGCTGCTGTTGTCTCAGGAAGCCGATGCCAGGCCCATGCTCGACGAGGTCAATCTCTTGATCTCAAAGAGCGCCAGCGCCGACCACGTCCAGATTGGAGAGCAATTGGTCTACACCCTGACCTACCAGAATACGAGCACCGACACAGCGGCGAGTGGAGTGCTCATCACCGATACCCTCGATTCCAATGTCACCTACGTCACCGCCTCGCCCACACCCGACGGGGGAACCGCGGAGAACGCCCCCTACTGGAACATCAGCACCATATCGGAATCAACGTCTGGGACGATTGTACTGACCGTTACCGTTGCCGCTCCTCTGACCAACGGCACGGTCCTCACCAACATCGCCATTATTGACAGTGAGCAGACGACCCCTGCGTCGGATGATGTTACCACCACCGTTGATGCCCCCACCCTGGAGTTGACCAAGCGCGACTACTCCGATCCCGTGCCGACAGGGGCACCACTGACTTACACGCTGGCCTACACCAACACGGGCGATGCCACAGCGGCCAACGTCGTCATCACCGACGTTCTGGATAGTAACGTCACCTATCTCAGCGCCTCCCTATCGCCAACCGGCTGGACAACCCCCACTCTCTATTGGGATATCGGGGTCCTGACACCCTCCATCCCCGGAGAGATCGTGCTCAGCGTGACGGTGCAAAGCGGACTCGGTGAGGGCACTATCCTCACGAACTCTGCCGCCATTGACAGCCAGGAGACCAACCCCTCCTCGGTGACCGAGGAAACCGCAGTGATCTCTCATGGCGTGGCGGTTTCCGTTACACTGACCCCCACCGCCACTATCATCAGCGCCGGTCAATCCATCTCCTACACCCTCATCGCCCACGACGCCTACGGCAACGACTGGGATGTTACCCATAGCGGCTCCTACACCATCACCCTCGACGCAGGCGGCTCCTGGGCCAGCAACGTCTACACTTCCCAGGTCGCTGGCACCTGGACGATCACGGGGACGTACGATGGGAAGAACGACACAGCCACGCTGACCGTCAACCCCGGCCCGCTGGATTACTTCGCCTTCGGCAACATCTCCGATCAGACCGCGGGCATCGCCTTCACCGTGGCGATCACCGCCTACGATACCTTCGCCAACCTAAAGAGCGACTACCCCGGCCCCGCCACTCTCTCCGACTCAACCGGAACCATCACCCCCACCTCCACCGGCAACTTCACGGCCGGGGAGTGGTCCGGTAGCGTGACCATCACCCGCACCGGCAGCGCCGTCGTCATCACCGCCAAGGACGCCTCCGTCTCCAGCGACAGCAACAGCTTCACCGTGCATCCGGCCGAACTGCACCACATCCTCCTCTCCCCACCGACGTCCACTATCTTTGCCTGGCAGGTTCAGACCTACACTGTGGAAGCCTTCGATGTGTACAGCAACAGCCGCGGCGACGTCACTACCCAGACCACCTTTAGCATCGTAGAGAGCGGCCACGGCGGCTACTGGACAGACAACGTCTACAACCCCAAAAACCCGGGCGATTGGACAGTGCAAGCCGTCTACACCGGAACGCGCGTGACGACGGACACCGGTTCCCTCACCGTCCGAACCCCAGTTCTGCACCTCGATAAGAGCGACAATCCTGACGACAACGTGGAGGCCGGCGACCATCTCACCTACACCCTGACCTACTCCAACACCGGCAACATGACGGCGACCGGCGTCGTCGTCACCGACACACTCGATCCCAACGTCGCCTACGTCACCGCCTCGCCGGCGCCGAGCGGGGGGCTGCCAGATGCCCCCTTCTGGTCTATCGCCGACGTCGCTCCAGGTCAACTCGGCCAGATCACCGTTACCGTCGCCGTCACCAGTCCCCTGCCCAACGGCACGATGCTGACCAACACCGCCTGGCTAGACGCCGACCAACCCGTGTCGGTTTCTGCCACGGAGACGACGACCGTCCATTCCAGCCCGGTGCTGACCATCACCAAGACGGACTATCCGGATCCTGTCAGCGTTGGAGGTCTTCTGAGGTACACCATCGTCATCACCAATAGCGGCAACGAGAACGCTACCTCCATCACGGTCACTGAGGGCTACGATCCTGACATCGTGTTCCAAAGCGCCAACCCAGACCCCGATGCCGGCAGTGAGAACCGGGTGTGGACCTTCCCAACGTTGGCTGTGGATACCTCCGAGTCCATAGATGTCTTTGTCCAGGTGACCGACACGATCGCCGGGGGGACGGTCCTGACCAACGAAGCGACTCTCGACAGCGCCCAGACGGTCCCCATCAGCACCACCGAAGCTACCTATGTGCAGCCGAAGTCCAAGCTCGAGGTCACACAGTCGGACATCCCCGACCCAGTCCAGGCTGGCGCCACGCTGGTGTACTCTATCCTCTACGAGAACAATGGAACGGCTGGTGCGACAAACGTCGTCATCACAGACACCTACGACAGCCGAGTGACGTACCTGTCGGCCTCGCCGCCACCCGACGCCGGAAACAACGTGTGGTACACCAGCACCCTGCCTGCTGGCGGAAGCGGCACGATCCTGGTACAGGTCAGGGTGGACACTCCCCTCCCCAACGGCACTCTTCTAAACAACGTCGTCACCGTCAGCAGCGATGAGGAAACCCCTCCGCCCTTCATCGAGACTACAGAGGTGTCCTCCGCCCCCGTTCTCACGTACACCCTCACCGACCAGTCCGACCCTGTGGAAGCCGGCGCCTCCCTGACCTACACCCTGCGCTACACCAACACCGGCAACGCCGACGCAACGCAAGTCGTCGTCACTGCCACTCTCGATAGCTACGTCTCATTCTCCAGCTCCACCCCTGCGCCGACCGGCGGTGGAGGCGATGTGCGCTATTGGGAACTGGGCACCATAGCGGGCAAGGATAACGATGGAAACGTCGGCTCCAGAGAGATTGTCATCCATGCAAACGTGACACTCCCCCTCACAAACGGCACGACGTTGAGCTTCACGATGCAATTGAGGGATGCAGAGGGGGATTCTCTCGAGGACACAATCACAACCACGGTTAAAAGCGCCCCAGTCCTATCCTTCGACAAGAGCGACGGCGTCTCTACCGTCTACGCGGACGATCTGCTGACCTACACGCTCACCTACACCAACAGCGGCAACGAGAACGGTTACGACATCACCATCACCGATACCCTGCCCGTCAGTTACACACAATACGTTGGCTGCGAGATCAGCGATGGAACCTGCCAGCACGTGCCGGCCGACGGCGAAGTGATATTCCACATTCCCATCATCACCGCTCCAACCAGCAGTCAGGCCCAACTGGTAGTACAAATTGACGACCCGCTTCCAGCAGGAGCCGACTTCGTGACCAACACCGCCAGGATGACAGCCCCCTGCCTGCCGGCGCCCATTGACGCGCAGGACGTGGACCACATCGGCACACTACCCGACCTCATCATCACCGCGGTGCACGAGCCCAACCTCTTCTCTCCTGGCAAACTGATGACCTACACCCTGACCTACAGTAACACAGGGCAGATGGATGCCGAAGATATAGTCATCACGACTGTCCTGCCGACCGGCACCGTCTACGAGGGATATGACTGGAACTCGTCGGGTGGCCAGACTTACACCTATCAGGTGGGGAACCTGCCCGCAGGCTCTCCGGTTTACACGATCAGGTTCACGGTCAGGCACAACGACTCAGCGTACATCGGCGAGCCCGAGTTCAACACGCCCTTCACCATCGCCGAGACCGGGAGCGCCGGGGGAGATGCCAACCCCGGTGACAATACAGCCTACGTCTACATCGGTGTGCCCGACTTGGTCGTGCTCGACTTCACCGCCGGGCCCCTGCCGCCAGAGTCAAACATGCCGATCACCTTCACCGTTGTGCTGAAGAACCAGGGCACCGGGGAGGCCCGGAATCCAGACCCCGGCGGCGCGGGCTTCTGGGTGGACGTGTTCATCGCTCCTGTCCCCTCTTATCCGTTCACACGCTGGGGCGAATGCTACGAGGGTTCTGAACCCATCGCACCCGGTAGCACTACCCAGATCCTGATCGTCTGCAGCTTCACCGAGGAGCAGATCCAGGACATCGAGGCATTCTACGTCAAGGTTGACAACCACGCCGACGCCATATACGATGAGGAAGGACATTTCGTCAGGTGGGAACGTCTATATGGACTTGTGCCGGAACATAACGAGATGAACAACCTCGGAGGGCCCATTGACCCGTGGTTCCACCGCATCTATCTGCCACTGACTCTGAAAAGCCAGTAGACGCAGATAAAGTTTGCCCGTCGCCACGGCCTCAGCAAGGAACAGGAACGAATCGCCGAACTAGAATGGATGTGCTCCCCGCTGCATCCGAGGGTAGTATTTGGGACGCAGTCGGGATTGACGTTGCCCCCCGATCGCCTTGCAATGGGCGCTGGCCTATCAGGTCCGGGAAATCCGGTACCGTGCCACTGCCTTCTAAGTACTCCAGGAGAGCAACAGGCAGATCAGCATGGTCGAGGTGAGTGAAATCCGGCAGAACAGCTATGCCGAGCGCCTCTGCGGACCATCAAAGAGGAAATCGTGTCCAGTTTCAGAGGGGTGCTTCAGTTACCCGAACTCGGCGATCCCAAGGGAGAAGCAGTGACTGTCTTCGTCGTCCCCACCACCTCCCAGATCGCGTGTGTCCGCTTCCACACGCGATAGTCCGCCAGCCCCAGGAGGCGGGACCAGACCTCAAGAGCGATGACGGCAGGGCCCCACAGGAAATAGCGCCAGTCTCGCCTCACGCCAGGTACGGTCAGCAGGAGCGAAAGAATGCGGATGCCCCTCATCGTTGAGACTCGGTAGCCAAGCGTATCACGCACGTAAACGTGCCCGGCGTAGATGCGCCTGCGTTGGCGCAGAAAGTCCTGCATCGTCTCAGGGCCCCGGTTGTAGACCACTGCCTCGGGGGTGTAACGAATTAGCAATCCCTGCCCGCGGATCAGTGGCTCGATGCTGGCCTCATCCACCGCTGAGTCGGGAGGAATCTGGCGGAAGAAATTGCGGAAGGCAATCAGTTCCCCCATCTTTGGCTGCCGAAGAGAGATCTGGTGGTGAAGCGCCCACAGCAGTTGGACAGCATACCCCATAAAAGTGTGATTATCGTTGGTAGGAATTGGTCGCCCGCCAGTCATACCTACCTGCGGGTCGCTGAAGGGAGCAACCAAACGCTCGATGGCATCCGGGGCTGGGACAGTATCAGCGTTCACCAAGACGATGATTTCTTGAGCGGTCTTGCGCAACAGTAGGTTCACTGCCCTCGATTTTCCCCTTCGACGAGGTTGTGCCAATAAGCGAACGCGCGGGTCCGTCTCGGCGAAGGCGCTCACGATTTCCTCCGTTCGGTCTGTGCAGCCACTGGCGACAACGATGATCTCGGCAATCTCTACCTGTCGCAACTGCTGCGACAGCACAGCCTCCATCATCCGACCGATATTCGCTTCTTCATTATACGCCATCGTTGCCACACAGCATCGCAACATAGGAACCTCCTCCCACAGGCCCCCTGTGCCTGCCTTCACTCCCCCTCCATCACCAGCGGCAAGTATATTTTCGTAAAGACGTCGAAGGGATCGCTGGTGCCCGACGCACCCCCATCCTCGGCGGTGATGGTCACATCGCTCCCCGCATCCGTGATCGTCACGTTCCCCGTCCACACCCCGTTGGTGAAACTGCCGGTCGCGGTGGGGTTGATCGTCCCCGTCGTGTCTGTCAGACTGGCCGTGCCACCGTAGCCGGTCACCGTGTTGTCGTGCTCGTCCTGCGCCGTGATCGTCACGCTGAACGCTACGCCCGCCGTCTGATCACCAATGGCGTCGAAGGCAAAGTGGTGCAGCGCGCCTGGGTTGACCGTTAGCCTGGCCGTGGCAACCAGGCTTGAATATGCGCCCGTCACGATCCAGGTGCCGGCGGTCTCGCCGGTATAGACGTTGTCGGCCCAGGAGCCGCCTGCCCCAAGCGTGATGGTAAATACGGTGGCATCGGTCACCTCCCAGGTGTTGCCATAGGTATCCATAGCCATGACGGTGTACGTCACCACCTCGCCCGCTGTGACCGCCTCTGGATCAGGCGTGATCTCGATGGTGAGCGCCGTGGCAGGCTCTACTGTCAGGCTGGTCGTAACAGCCAAGCTCCCGTGCGTGCTCGTCACCGTCCAGGTGTCGGCAAATTCTGAGGTATAGACATGATCTGCCCAATGGCCACCAGCAGCCAGCGTGATGGTGTATTGACTGTCTGCTGTCACCTCCCAGGATTGGCCGTAGTCGTCGTGGGCGATGACCGTGTAGGTCATCGCCTCGCCAGCGACGATACTGTCATCTTCTGGTGAGATGCTCAAGGAGGTAGGCGTGGCAAACCAGTCGACGGACCAATCGTCCAGGTCGGGGCTGGTGGTCACGTCGTCGCTACTGAACCAGGCCCGCAACTTGAGCGCCTGATAACTCGACACACTCAGGTCAGAGATATCAATAGGTGATGAGGAGAATCCGCTGCTATTGCCGGGCAGAACGATGTCGGGGATGAGAGTGCTGCTCGAGTCGAGCACCTGCACCGTAATCGCCTGCCCAGCAGCAACTTGAGCCGTCCAGGTAATCGTGTTCCAGCGGTCGAGGGCAGCCGGTGTAATGGTAACAGAGGTGGCATTGCCGCCGGTGCGCCCTCCGGTGATCTGGATGTCGCGCAAGACCGGGGTTTGTTGGTGATCAGTCGAGGCGGTCAGCGTGGCCCGATAGCGGATGAAGCGAGCGTCGGCGACGTCGAGTGAGGCGCTGTTGGCACCGTCGTTGCTGCTCGCCGCCACCTGACTCCAGTCCGACCAGGTGACGCCGTCGTCACTGGTGGCCACGTCAAGGGCGATGTCGGTGCCTGTGGGGATGGAAGCGTTCCAGGTCATTTGCTGCCACACGTGGGCCTCTCCACTATCGAACCCGGTCGAGGTGATCACGCCGCTGGTGGCGTAGATGCGAGGTGTGGTGGCTGTATCGGTGATCGTCGTCGAGCCGGTGATGGGCATCGCGTACACGTTGCCATAAGCGGTGTTGGCAGCAGCAATTGTACCCCCTGCGATAGAGCAGCCAAGCGCACCATGCGTGTTCAGAGTGGTACGATTGGTGGTGGTATACTCAACACTGCTGCTTCCCCAGTAGATGTAGCTGGGAACATTATGATCATCGCCAGAGCGCCGGCTGGAGAAGACAATGTCCAGGTACCCGTCAAGGTCCAGATCACCCACACAGTTGCCGGTGGCGCCGGTAGTCGGCAATTCGCTCCGATTGGCTATAGTGAACGTACCGGCATTGTTCCAATAAATGTAGCTATTCAGGGCGTAAGTGATGCCATTATAGTGATTGCTAAAGACGATCTCCGGGTAGCCGTCGCCATTCAGGTCGGCCACCGAGTTGCCATAGCTGCCGACGGTAGGTAGTTCAAGGCGGTTTGTCTCTGTAAAACCTGCGCTGCTGCCCCAATAAACGTAGCTATTGATTTCGTGGGTTGACGTCACCGCTTCGCTGCCACCAGTGCGCCGATTGCTGATGACTATATCCAGGTAACCATCCAGGTTTAGATCGGCGGCTGAATCCCCATAAGCGCCGACGGTCGGCAAATCGGTGCGGTTGGTGACAGTGTATCCGGTGCCCCGCCCCCAGTACAGATAACTGCTGATAGCGAAGGTAGTGGTGAGGAGTTCGCTGTTGCCATTCCGGTAGTTGCTGAACATCAGATCGAGGCGGCCATCTTTGTCAAAATCTGCAGCATAGGCGGCCACGGCACCAATGGTCGGCAGGTCAGTGCGGTTGGTGTCGGTGTAACCGCTGCTGCTGCCCCAGTAGATGTAGCTGTCGGTCGTCAAATTGAAGGACGAATCCATGAAGTTGCAGATAACGATGTCCAGGTATCCGTCTTGATCGAGGTCTGAAGCGATGCTACAAGTGCTCACATAGCTAGACAGTTCGGTTCGGTTGCTTTCAGCGTACCCGTCGCTGCTGCCCCAGTAAATGTAAGCGGGGCCGTTCAAAGTGTCAGCCGTGTTACCGCGCGCGACGGCGATATCAAGAAATCCGTCGTTATTCAAGTCGGCAATAGCATTGCCTGAGGCAGATCGGGCGGGCAATTCGGCCCGATTCGTGTCGGTGAAACCCGATGCGCTGCCATAGTAGAGGTAGCTTTCGTCAGCATAGTCACCGCCAGAGCCTATGGTACCGCTGTAGTAGTTACTCAGGACCAGATCCGGGTAGCCGTCTTGCTCAAAGCTGACCATATCATCGGAGACGGGCAGGGTAAAGCCGAGGAAAAGGTCACCGGCGAAGAGGGGATTTACCCGCGCACCAACAGCGTACCGGCTGGTCGAGGTGTCGGTCGTGGTGAGGAGACCCGACCCACCGCTCCAATCGGTCTGGGACAGGACAACCGGAGGTTCCAGTTCAAGCCTGGCCTGCCCCGTATCAACCACAACATTCACAGCCTGGTCCAGGCCCAGAGCGTCAGTGAAGGTATCGGTCCACCACCCACGTCCGTCGTCTTGAATGGGGGCAGCGGTGGCTTCGCGCATGCTTCCCAATCCGGCCAGTATAGCCACCAACATCAGAAAGGCAACTAGCGGTGTTGCCAGCACTGACCACACCCTTCGATTTTGCCATACCAATTCCATCGGTTAACTCCTATTCTCCTAGCGAGTCGCTGCCCTTGCGGCGATAATGGTTGGAGAGAGCCTCCTCATTACTCGCGAGCGCAATGCCAAAAGGGAGCCTCGCCGTCAAATGGGCAGCCAATATAACTTGTCTCCTCATAATTATTCCAGGGATGGGTCAGGCTGGAGGAACAAAATGGCTAAAAAATACCTAAATCTGTGAGGAGGTCCACCGCCAGGATCACGCCGCTGTAGGCGGCCTGACTACACCGGAGACGCGCAGCACTGCTTCGATACAGGTCATCGTGGAGGATTGAAGAGACGGCTTCCCGAACTTGATGAGGATGAAAGGCTAGACGGCGGCACACCAGAGACGTGAACTCTCCTCCACCCCACCGGCCCTTCACCGGCTCCAGGTCATCATCTGCTGGGGCCAGCACGCGTGCCGCCCCACTCTGCTGGAGCCGGCGGCCGTTGCTCTCCTGCTCAGTGTGAAAAGGAAGCACAACCGAGGGCATGCCAGCCCGCACCGTCTCCATCATCGTGCCGTAGCCACCGTGGAAAAGAACCCCGTCTGCCCGGGCAACCATCGCCGCGCCCGGGACCCACGGGAAGACCCGCAGGTTCCCACGCCGTCGCCAGCGGCGACCCACCGCTCGCCCTCCCGTGGAGACCACGATCTCCCAGTCGGTCCCGGCGAAAGTGGCATCCCACAGGGGTAACAGGTCTAGCCCCCGAACCGAGTCCGACCCACCACCCACCGTCACGTACACGACGGGCCGGTCGCGCGGCAACGCCGCCAGCCAGTCCGGCATGCACCTGCCGCCCAGGGCGGTGCCCTGAGCCTGCCAAAGGGCTGACCGGACCAGCGGCCCGACATAGTGGGTCCGCTCGGCGTTCGGTGGCAAGGGATCCAGCGCCGGGATGCTGGGGACAAGTAAGAGATCGCCGTCCAGCAAGTCATTCGCTTGCTTGATAGGAGGCAGTCCCCACTGCTCCAGGATTGGATTGAAGATTGGAGCAACGTCCGGTGAACGGATTTGGGAGGGCAAGGAACGCCACCACACCAGTTGGGGACAAGCGGGGTGGAGCGCTGAGCGGACAATCTGTACTACGGGCAACTTGGCGAGGCGACCGACGATAGAAGTGAGAAGCCAGACATCCCCAACCAGGACGTCGGGGCGGAAACGATTTACGACGTCTAAATCCCACTCCACCGCCTGCTGCATGGCCTTCGGTGTGTGAAATCCGTCCCGTACAACCTGGAAGTTGAGGTCGGAGAAAAAGAAGTAAGCCGGGCCAGGCTGAAAGCGATCGAGAGCGGCTTTTAGCCATTGCCGAAGGTGAGCTGGGAGAGACAGCCGTGGAGGGCGGAAAACAGTCCACCCTGCCGCTGCCACCCGGCCGGCGTGGGGTCCCCTGAGTACGAAGGCGACCTCCCCCCCCCGGCGAGTCAGTTCCTCGGCCAGAGCCAGACAACGGCTGATGTGACCAAATCCCCCTCCCTTGTCACTGGGGAAGAACAGCACTCTCATCTTGTCACTTCTCTTCTACGACAAAGCACAATTGTCCAAGGAAATGGGGTCACTACTCGATCAATGACAAAATGCTTTCCGATTAGCCGCACGAATCCACTTCTTGACCAGTGATTTACATGTTCGGGGTGGTCTCCAAGCTGTCTGATGTTTCTCCCAAAGAGTAGCAACCTCGTCAACCGGTACAGAGGCTCATTCGGCACTGAGAAAACGCAATAACCGCTATAATGTCGGGATATCTCTCTGAGCACTCCCTCAGGACATTCTAGATGTTCCAAGACTTCCAAACAGAGAATGATGTCAAATCTGTCCAATTTGAGCGGCAAATGATGGATGTCCCCTTGTATGGCATCAAATGGAAAAGCGATTAACAATTCTTGGGCCATTTTCAAAGCCCGCAAATTCATATCCAAACCACAACAATGCGCAAGACTAATCTCTCCTCTCTCGCAGACATTCTTGATATCAAACCCTTCACCACAGCCAATATCAAGAACATACGAAGGTTCAACCAAAGCAACCAATTCGATAAGGCTATCGAAGAAGTCACCTACTCTCTCAATTACGAAAGGATGATCGCATTGATATTTACTGAGATTTGTTGTTTGATAAGCCCTTGTCTTTACCGTGTCCATAACTGGAGTGCCCTAAAGCTGGAGACAATCTGAGCAATCTGTTGAGGAGCGCGTCTTCTCGGTAAATTGGCCGTGTCTACCTGTACATTGGTGATAGGAATGTGGTTGTTCAGGATGAGAGGCAAGTATACTAGGTTCTCTGGCGGGGCAACAGCGAGGACGCTGATGGTGACGGTGGCATTGTCGGTGCCGCCGTTGCCATCGCTGATGGTGTAGGTGAAAGTGTCAGTGCCGTTGAAGTCAGCAGAGGGGGCGTAAGTGCACACGCCGATGCTGATACAGTCCACAGTACCGCCCTGAGTGCTGCGAATGTCGTAGTCACTAACGGTGAGGATATCGCCCTCTGGGTCGGAGTCATTACTCAACACGTTAATGACGACCGACGTATCCTCGTTGGTGGTGGCGGAATCCTCCACAGCCACAGGTGAATCGTTGACGGAGTTGACAATGATGATTACCACAGCGATGTTAGACAAGTCGGTACCGTCGCATGCCTGGTAAGTGAAGCTGTCGCTCGTCGTCTCGCTGCCATCGTGTGCGTAAACTAAGGAGCCGTCAAGGTTGAGGGTCAGCGTGCCATGTGATGGACCGCTCACCAGGGTGGTCGTGAGAGTGTCGTTAGCGTCGGCGTCAGTGTCGTTGGCGAGCACACCGTGGGCGGCCACAGTGAGAATGCCGCCCTCAGCGAGCGAGTAGACGTCGTCGTTGGCGACCGGTGGGTCGTTCACCGGCGTGACGGTGAAGATCGCCTCGTCGCTGTCGCTCAA
>JBHIET010000039.1:0-29719 GCA_046760785.1 Anaerolineae bacterium
GAGCACCGGCGAGCAAGTGCAGCCTGCTTTATGTTAATCTGACATTGTCAAAGTAATCACCAATCATCACATGAAGTATGATCATCCGATCTGACCGTGAGAGTCTTGTTTGTGCATTGAGATTGATTCAGGTATAATGACGGCAATTCGCCAGCCTGCGCGAAGCCCTATGCCACAAAACACCGATGCACGAATTATCCGTCACCCAAAGCATCCTGGAGATCGCTCTGCGCCACGCGGAGCGTGCCAGTGCACGGCGCATCATTCGGCTTAATCTGGTCATCGGGGAACTGACGAGCATCGTGGACGATTCGGTGCAGTTCTACTGGGACTTTGTTAGTCGGGATACCATCGCTGAAGGGGCTGAACTGCACTTCGAGCGCGTGCCAGGGACTTTGCGTTGTCTGGGCTGCGGGTACACTTTTCCCCTCGACGGTCGAGATTATGCCTGTCCTGCCTGTGGGGAAAGGCAGGTCGTGGCTGCGGGGGGAGACGATTTCCGGCTGGAGAGTATCGAGGTAGAATAGAACTACTCACCTCGAGCGGATGACCTTCGAACCTGCGGGAGGGCAGCCGAGGTGGAGCAGAACCGTGTGACTGTGCGCGTGTCCGTCGTGGAGCAAATTCTGAGCGCCAACGATCAATTGGCCGCTGCCAACCGCGCCCGGCTGGACGCGGCGGGAGTCTTCGCCATCAACCTGATGGTCTCCCCTGGCGCGGGCAAGACCAACCTCGTCGCACGCACGGTGGAAGCGCTGCGCGAGAGGTGAGTGATCACATGCCCTGCATCAGTGAATTCTTTGGCATCGTGGAATGGACAACGCTCCATCGCGCTGAACTGGTGGAGAATTGGAACAGAGCGCGACAAATGCAACCGTTGAAAAAGATCGAGCCACTTGATTAGGAGGGAGGTGCTGGTTGATGAAGCGTTTGGGACCTTTGGTGCGCGTCCGCGCTGTAGAGCCTTTGAAAGGATTCAAGGTGCGGCTGGAGTTCGAAGATGGCACGCAGAAAGAGATGGACCTGGAACCATATCTACATGGCCCCATTTTCGAACCGGTACGAAATAATCTGCACCTATTCCGCGCGGTCAAAGTGGAGGGAGGTACTCTGGCCTGGGATAACGGAGCAGATATAGACCCGGATGTACTTTACTATGGCCTCAAGCCAGCCTGGATGGAGGAACGGGAACTTGTCCAGGAGGGATACGCAGCAGCGGTACGGTCACTCGCAGCGCCGCCGGCGGCTGCCTGAAGTAAGTGGGCAATTATGACCAAACGTGTTCCTGTCGTCGAGGAGATTCTGAGCGCCAACGATCAATTGGCCGCTGCTAACCGTGTCCGGCTGGATGCGGCGGGGGTCTTCGCCGTCAACATGATGGCTTCCCCAGGTGCTGGCAAGACCAGCCTCATCACGCGCACGGTGGAGGGGTTGCGGGACGAGCTCCGCATCGGCGCGGTGGACGGCGACATCGCTACCACGCTGGACGCCGACCACATCGCTGCGCTGGGCATTCCTGCTGTCCAGATCAACACCGGCGGGACCTGCCACTTGGACGCGGTGATGCTCCAGGGCGCGCTGCCGCAGTTGCCGTTGGAGGATTTGGACCTGCTCATCGTCGAGAACGTGGGCAACCTGGTCTGTCCGGCCAGCTTCAAACTGGGTGTGCACCGCAGCGTGCTCATCGCCAGTGTGCCGGAGGGGGACGATAAGCCCTACAAGTACCCGGTGATGTACCGAGGGGTGGACGCGGTGGTGCTGAACAAGACGGACGTGCTGGCGGCCTTCGAGTTCGACGTGGACTACTTTCGCCGGGGCGTGGAAGCGCTCAACCCCGGCCTGGCCTTCTTCCCTCTTTCTTGCAAGACCGGGGAGGGGGTGGATGAGTGGTTGGCTTGGTTGAGAGAGGAAGTGGGGAAATATGTGCCTGGGAATCCCGGGACGAATCGTTGAGGTTACCGAAGGCGGGTTGATGCGCATGGGGAAGGTGGACTTCGGGGGAGTAACCCGAGAGGTCTGTCTGGCCTACGTGCCTGAAGCCCAGGTGGGAGATTACGTCATCGTCCACGTCGGCTTTGCTATCAGTCGGCTTGACGAGACCGAAGCGCAGGAAACGCTCGAGCTGATGGCAGACGTGGGGATATTGGAGAGTGAGGAGTGGGGGATTGCCACAAATGTATAGGAGGTGCTGATGGAGATAGCTCTTCTCGATGCAGCCACGTTCGATTCTACTTTGGCAGGGCGGGTCACGCTGGAGTGGGAGAAGTTGTTCTCCTGCATGCAGTGTGGCACGTGTACTTCCTCTTGCCCCACCGCTTTTGCCATGGATTACTCCCCGCGCCAGTTGTGGCAGATGCTGCGCCTGGGAATGGAGGAGGAGATCGTCGACAGCCAGACTTTTTGGCTGTGCACAGTCTGTAAATCCTGCCAGGTGCGCTGTCCGCGTGGTATCTCGCTCACTGACACGATGATCGCTCTCAAGGAGTATGCCACTCGCAAAGGGGTCAACGTCCCCACAGGGATGCAGATGCTGGGCGAGACTGTCACCACGAAGTACAACATCTCCGGCGACGATAACACCACTCGTCAGATCTGGAGCGAGAATCTCCCCCACACCCCCCTCGGCGTCCGGCCCCGACGCCGGCGGGCGGAAATGGTCTACTTCATCGGCTGTGTCGGCTCCTTCTATCCCCGCGTCTACAGCATCCCGCAATCACTGGTGCAGATACTGGAGCGGGGTGAGGTGGAATTCACCACCCTGGGGGAGGATGAGTGGTGCTGCGGATACCCGCTCTATGTGGCCGGGATGAGAGACCGAATGACCGAGATAGTGCGGCATAACGTCCAGCAGGTCCGCAGGGTGGGGGCCAAGCGGGTCATCTTCACCTGCCCTTCCTGCTATTATGCTTGGACTCATCTCTACCCGGAGGTGGCCGATGTCTCCGGCATCCAATTCCAGCACGCCACGGAGTTCCTGGCCGAGATGCTCACCGATGATGGGCTGGCGCTGGGGCCGGTGGAGGAGGTCGTGACCTACCACGATCCCTGCGACCTGGGGCGCAAGAGCGGAGTGTACGATGCGCCGAGAGAGGTGCTGGCCCGCATCCCTGGGCTGGAACTGCGGGAGATGGTCTCCATCCGCGAAAACGCCCTGTGCTGCGGCGGCGGCGGTGATGTGGAGATCTCTGACCCTACCGTCTCCAGTGGGGTGGCGGGGCGCAGGCTGGCACAGGTGGCTACGACCGGAGCCCGCTACGTTGCCTCTGCCTGCCAGCAGTGCAAGCGTACCCTCCAGGAGGGAGCACGCCGGAACAAGATCCGTGTGCGGGCCGTAGATGTGGTCGAATTGCTCCTTCGTTCGCTCGAAGCGGGCTAGAGATACCCATCACGAGCAAGATAGGATAAACATCATTGGCGTGAGCGCGTCGGTGTGTTATACTGTATCAGGTACGAGTGTGCGAGGGGGCACATCAGGCAGGAGGAGGCGAATGAAACTTCGTGAAGTGGTGGATGTGATTGAAGGCCAGGTAGTCTCCGAGAACGTAGACCTGGATCAAGAGATCCGGATGGGCTGTGGTGCCGACCTGATGAGCGATGTTCTGGCTTTCACGCACGAGGGTACCTTGCTGATGTCCGGGCTCACCAATCCCCAGGTAGTACGTACCGCCGAGATGACCGGTATCAAGGCCATTGTTTTTGTGCGTGGCAAAATTCCCCCCCAGGAGACCATCGCCCTGGCCGAACAGAAAGGCATCCCGCTCCTGGCTTCCAAGTACACGATGTTTGAGACCTGCGGTCGGCTCTACAAGGCCGGATTGCCCAGTTGTGGTCTCTTCGAGCTCACGTTGCGCCGATGGCATGACGCCTTTGAGAACCGTTAGATTGGCAGGTAGGTGAGTTGCTAATCTGCCGGCTTGTGTGGACGTACTCCGGTGGAACAGAGAACCCCAAGAGAAGTTACCAAACTTCAGGAACTGGCCTACGAGCTCAGGGTCAAGCAGGCCATGATCAAGGAGGTGATCGCTGTCTCCCCTGGTTCTACCATGGCCGAGTTCAGGGAGGTACTCCGTTCCAACCGCATCTCTGGAACGCCGGTGGTCGAGGAAGGGCGCATGATCGGTATCGTCAGCATCGAGGACCTGATCGAGGCCCTGGCGGCGGGCGAGATGAACGCCACGGTGAGTGACAAGATGACCCCCAATCCGGTGACCATCTATGCTGACGAGCCTCTCGTGCACGCCGTGAGCAAGTTCAGTAGACTTCGATTTGGCCGTTTTCCCGTCATCAACCGAGAGGGGGACCTGGTCGGCATTATCACCCAGGGAGATATTGCGCGGGCGATGCTCAAGCGGCTGGAGGTGGATTATCATGAGGAGGAGATCCATCGCTATCGTGCCAGCCATATTTTCGAGGACATTATTGCTGATGAGATCGCACTCGTCTTCGGGTATCATGTGGCCGCTAGAGACTTCAACCGGGCCGGAGAGGCCTCCAGTGGACTGAGGAGGACGCTGAGCAGGTTGGGCATCCACCCCCGGGTGATCCGCCGCGTCGCCGTCGCCACCTACGAGGCGGAGATGAATGTCGTGATCTTCACCGACGGGGGAGAGATCGTTGCCGAGGTGCGACCTGACCGCATCAAGATTGAGGTCCTGGACAAGGGGCCTGGGATTCCGGACATCGAGAGGGCCATGCAACCGGGCTTCTCCACTGCCCCTGCCTGGGTGCAGGAGATGGGTTTCGGCGCGGGAATGGGCTTGCCCAATATCCGTGCCTGCGCCGACGAGATGCAATTGGAGTGCACAGAAGGGGTGGGATGTCACTTGCAGGTCACCATCTATCTGGATGAGGAGCAGACGTAGCAATTACCTTGACAATGTTAGATTAACATAACGATTCTCTAAATTGCTCCAAGCCCCCGTCTCGGGGGCGTCATACACGGGGCTTGCTTCGTCAATTCGCCCCCGGGGAGGGGAGCTGAGAGCGTTGTGGTAGAACATTTGTGCAATTTAACATTGTCAAGTTCAGTACTTCACGAAATGCTCGTGGCGGACTGCCAAATCCGCCACTTTCCGCCGGATTTGGCAATCCAGCGGGAGCGTTTCGTGATCTACTGAAGTTACAATATCGCGAGGAGATTGATATGAGTCTGAAGATTCTGGATAAGGGGGCACTTGCCCCGCTGGTCGGTGCATTGATGACTGACTATCAGGTCATCGGGCCTCGGACGAAGGGGCCCAAGTTCACCTTCGGGCCGATCGCCGACCCGGCTGAACTGCGACTGGACTACAATACCACTATCCTCCCCCCTTCCAAGACGGTTCTCCAACCTCCCCTGGAGCGTCTTGCCACTTTCCGTCTGGGGGAAGGGCTCTCCGTGGAACCGGTCGTGGAGGCGGCCCCCACAGTGCTGATGGGGGTACATACCTGCGATCTGCACGCCATTCGCTTGCTGGACAAGGTCTTTTCTCAGGACTACTCCGATGCTAACTACCTGGAACGGCGCCGGCACACCCTCATCGTCAGCCTGGAGTGCCTGCGACCCTGCGACGAGCACTCCTTCTGCAAGGATATGGGCACCCTGACGGCGGACGAAGGGTACGATCTCCACCTGACCGACATCGGGGAGGCGTATACGGTGCACGTGGGGACGGAGCAGGGAGAGGCGCTTCTGGAGCAGTACGGTCAGGCCCGGCCGGCCACCGAGGCCGACGTGCGCCGTCTCAACGAAGCACTCAGCGCCAAGTGGCCCCACTTCAAGCACCGCCTGGAGTTCGACGCGGCGGAATTGCCGGCGCTGCTAGCCACCGCCTACGATCATCCTCTTTGGGACGAATTGGGGGAGCGCTGCTTCGCCTGCGGGTCCTGCACCAACGTTTGTCCCACCTGCTACTGTTTCGACGTCTTCGACGAGGTGAACATAGTGTTGACCGAGGGAGAGAGGGTGCGCACCTGGGATTCCTGCCAGTTGGACGAGTTCGCCCGCGTGGCTGGCGGCGAGAACTTCCGCAAGGCTCGTTCGGCTCGCCAACGCCATCGCTTTATGCGCAAGGGGAAGTACATCTATGACAAGGTCGGCGAGCTGGGCTGCGTTGGCTGCGGGCGTTGCATTCGTACCTGCCTGGTGCACATCAACATCGTGGATGGATTCAACGCCATCCACGGGACGGCATAGGAGGGAATGGACAATGATGGCATCATCTATCTACTTGCCTGAAATGGCCCACCTGGCCGAAGTGAAGCACATGACTGTGCTGGAGAAACTGTTCACCATCGAGTTGCCCGACGGGCGTGGCCTGGGACACGACCCGGGACAATTCGTGATGGTCTCGGTGCTGGGTGTAGGTGAGGCCCCCGTATCTATCACCTCCTCACCCAGTCGCTCCAACGGCAACTTCGAGCTCTGTGTGCGACGGGTGGGCGACGTGACTAACGCGCTGCACAAGATGCGGCCCGGAGATCGGGTGGGCATCCGTGGGCCTTTTGGCCACGGCTTCCCCATCGAGAAGATGCGCGGCCGGGACGTGCTCTTCGCGCCGGGCGGTCTGGGGCTGGCCCCGCTTCGCTCGCTGATCAACCAGGTGCTCGACGAGCGCGGCTCGTTTGGGCGGGTGCTCGTTCTTTACGGGGCTAAGCGGCCGGACGAACTGCTGTTCCGCGACGAGCTGGACGAGTGGGTCGCCCGTGGCGACGTCGAGTGTCACATCACCGTTGACCGGGGCGACGAGACGTGGGACGGCCACGTGGGGGTTATCACCACCCTCTTTCCGATGATTGCCGTGGACCCGCGCAACACCGTCGCCGTCACCTGCGGCCCGCCCATTATGTACCGCTTCGTGTTGATGGAGTTGCTGGGCAAGGGTATCCCGGAGACCCAGATTTATCTCTCGCTGGAACGGCGGATGAAGTGTGGCGTGGGCAAGTGTGGTCATTGCCAGATCAACGATCTCTATTGTTGTCAGGAAGGCCCCGTCTTCACCTACGCTCAGATCAAAAACGTGCCGGAGGCGCTGTGATGGGAAAACCAAAAGTAGCATTTTTCGACTTCGCTTGCTGCGAAGGTTGTCAGTTGACCGTCATTGACTCTCTCCAGACCCACGTGGACTTGCTGGACGCGGTGGAGATCGTCAACTTCCGTGAGGCCAGTTCACGACGGGATCACGACTACCAGATCGCCTTCGTCGAAGGATCCATCACCCGCGAGCAGGACGAGGAGCGGCTCTTGCGCATCCGCGAGCAAGCTGATGTCATGGTTGCGCTGGGGGCCTGCGCCCACATCGCTGGTGTCAACGCCCTCAAGAACCTGCATCCACTGGAGGACGTCCGCCGCTGGGTCTACGGTGATAAAGCGGACTGGTACGATACCTACGCAGCCCGTCCCATCGGCGCCGTGATCGAGGTGGACGCCTTCATCCCCGGCTGTCCGATTGACCGAGAGGAGTTCGTCAGGGTGGTTAAGGCGCTGTTGGTGGGCAAGAAGCCACCCATCCCAGACTATCCGGTTTGCGTGGAATGTAAGAAGAGAGGGAACGTCTGTGTGTACGAACTGGGCAGAGCCTGCCTTGGCCCTGTCATCCGGGCTGGCTGCGACGCGATCTGCCCGACCTACGGCGCGGGCTGTGAGGGCTGCCGGGGTCTCATCCCGCAGCCCAACGAGAACGCGATGAAAGAGGTGCTGGACGAGGCTGGGCTGACTCTGGACGAGGTCTTGAGCCAGTTCACCATGTTCAACGCCTACCGCGAGTCGGAGATTGGGGCATGAGCACAATGAAGATTGACGTACATCACGTGACGCGGGTCGAGGGTCACGGCAATATCGTGGTGGATGCTCGCAGAGGCGAGATCAAGGAATGTCGTTTTGAGGTCGTCGAGGCCCCGCGCTTCTTCGAGGCGATGGTGCGCGGTCGGCCCTACTACGAACTCAACCTCATCACCTGTCGCATCTGTGGTATCTGCAGCGTGGGCCACAACACGACCAGCCTCCGCGCCACCGAGAAGGCGCTGGGAGTGGAGCCTTCGGAGCAGACGGTGCTGTTGCGCAAGCTTAACTTCCACGGCGAGACGATTGACAGCCACGTCCTGCATACCTACTATCTGGTCACTCCTGACTTCCTCGGGGTGCCCAGCGTCATCCCGCTCGTGGAGACCCACCGGGAGGTAGTAGAGCGGGCACTGCGGATCAAGAAACTTTCCGGCGATCTCTGCGCCATGATCGGCGGCCGCCATACTCACGCCTGCGCGATGACCGTCGGCGGCTTCACGCACACGCCCACCGAGCGGGAATTGCGGGAGATGCAAGCCCGGTTGGTGGATGCCCGCGCCGATATGGACGAGACGGTGGCGCTCTTCTCCACCCTCTCCTGGCCAGAGTTCGAGCGGGAGACGGAGTACGTCTCTCTCAAGAAGGACGACGAGTATGCCTTCATTGACGGCACCGTCGTCACCAGCGACGGCTTCTCCTACCCCGTCGAGGACTACAGGAAGGTGACTAACGAGGAGTGCGTGCCCTTCTCCACGGCCAAGTGGACGCATCACAACCGTGAGTCCTACATGGTGGGTGCACTGGCGCGGTTCAACAACAACTTCGACCAACTCCACCCTCGCGCTAAAGAGGCGGCGGCCAAGTTGGGCCTGAAACCTATCGTCACTAATCCCTTCCTCAACTCCGCCGCCCAGGTGGTGGAGATGGTTCACTGCGTGGAGGATTCCATCCGCATCAGCGATGAACTGCTCACCCGAGGTGTCCAGCCCGAGAATCCGCCGGTCGTGGACGTGAAGGCGGGGGAGGGGGTCGGCGCGTGCGATGTGCCACGTGGCATTCTCTTCCACAATTACGTCTACGATGAGAACGGTATCTGCACGGAGGCCAATTGCGTCATCCCCACCAACCAGAACATGGCCAACCTCAACGCCGACATGAGGGAATTCCTGCCTCAGATTATGGACAGGCCGCAGGACGAGATCCGGCTTATGCTGGAGATGTTGGTGCGGGCTTACGACCCCTGCATTTCTTGTTCGGCGCACTTTTTGACGGTGACGTTTGTGTGAGCGAGTAAGCGAGTCAGCGAGTCAGCGATAGAGCGAGTGGGCGAGTCAGCGATAGAGCGAGTGGGCGAGTCAGCGATAGAGCGGCGATCGGTCCTGGTGCTCGGTCTGGGCAACCCCTGGCGTGGTGACGATGGTGTAGGCTGCCGCGTGGTCGAAGAACTGATGCGCCGGTGTCCTGAGCTTGTCGAAGGGCGGGAGCTGCCGCCGGGCGTCCAAGTGCTCGATGGAGGCTCGGTTGGACTGGGGCTACTCGATCTGATGGAGGGATGGGGGCGGGTTATCGTCGTGGATGCCGCCGAGATGGGACGGAAGCCTGGCGAGTTCGTGCGCTTCACCCTGGCCGACGTTCGTCTGGCCTCCGCGTGTGACCCTTTCTCGTTCCACGACGCGGGGCTGGTGGAGGTCCTGGCGCTCGCCGACGCGCTGGGTCGGCCGCTGCCAGAGATGGTGATCTTCGGCGTCCAGCCGGCGGAGGTCGGCTGGGGAGAGGGGCTGAGCCCGGCTGTGGAAACCGCGCTACCGATACTGGCCGACGCAGTAATCGAAGAGGTAAATAATCCTCCTGCAGCTTCTGAACCTGCGGGAGGATCACCGAAAGGTTAAAGGAGAAGGCCATGCCCAAAATTCTGGTGATTGAGGACGATCCTGACATGGTGATGGCGCTTCGCATGCCATTGGAAGCCAACGGCTATGAGTTGATCGCTGCCACTACTGCTGAGGAAGGGTTGCAGAAAGTCAAGGAGGTCGAGCCAGACCTGATCATCCTTGACGTGATGCTGGAGACGACGACGGCTGGCTTTCAGGTCTCTCTCCAACTGCGCAGCCCTGACCCCAAGTCGGAGTATGCCATCTACCGGCACATCCCGATCCTGATGCTGACCGCGATCCATACCACCACGTCCCTGCGCTTCGGCCCTGACGAAGCCTACCTGCCGGTGGACGACTTCGTGGACAAGCCGATTGACCCCGATGTGTTGCTGGAGAAGGTACGTGCGCTGATCAAGCAGGCGCAGAGTACCCCCTGACCCCACTTTCCCTACCCCTGGTGGGGGAGGGGGTTAGGGGGTCGAACCCGGAGCGCGCGGTGGAATTGGAGCGGGTACTGGCCCGTCTGGCCGATGGAGCCAGGCAGACGTTACAGGCGGACGCAGCAGCGATCCGCCTGGTTGACCAAGAGGGCGCGCACTTGACGGTGGCGGCGGCTTCCGGTCTCCCCGCTGTGCTCCGTCAGCGAGAGCAGATTGAGATGGAGCGCAGCCCCCTCGATAGGAGGGCGCTCTTCGGTCGGTCAACCATCATTGCTGATGCTAACACTGATCCCCGGCCTGTGAGTATGCCTGGCGATTATCGTTCTGTTCTGTGTGTGCCACTGGTCTACGAGGACAACCTCGTCGGAACCCTCCACGTCTACGCGACCACGCCCCGACGCTTTGGCGAAGCGGATGCTGCCCTGTTGATGCCACTGGCTGATCTGGGCGCGGCGGCTGTAGCGGCCACCCGTGAGCTGGCGGCGCTGGAAGCTCTGGAGGCCAGCAAGGCTCACTTCATCCGCGTGGCAGCCCACGAACTGCGCTCTCCCGTCGCCGTCACTCAGTCGCTGGTGCGAGGCGTGCTCAAGGGATACGCTGGTGAAATGAGTGACAAACAGGCCGAGATATTCAGTCGCATCAGCCGCCGCCTCGATTTCCTGGAGAGCCTGGTCAACGACTTGCTGGACCTGGCGGCGGGCAAGGTCCCGGAGCTGGCAGAGGAGGAAGTGGCGGTAGTGGTCAACGCTTCGGTGGGGCGGGCGGTACTCTTGCTTCAGCCTCGCGCCGAGGAGAAAGGCGTAGATCTGGTTCACCGGGCCTGCTCCGAGGAGTTGGTCGTCCGTGGGACCGAGGAGGGACTGGACCGCATCTTCGTCAACCTGGTGGGGAATGCGGTCAAGTATACGCCCTCAGGGGGTAGCGTGACCGTCTCCCTGCGCCGGGAGGGAGACGAGATTCTGGTGGAGGTGGCTGACACCGGCATCGGCATCCCGGAGGAGGCGCTGCCCCACCTGTTCGAGGAGTTCTACCGTGCTCCCAACGCCAAAGCGCTGGACGAGGTCGGGACAGGGCTGGGGTTGCCCATCGTCAAGGATTTGGTGGAGCGCTACGGCGGACGCATTGAGATTGAGAGCAGGGTGGGACAAGGCTCCACGTTCACCGTGACCTTTCCTATTTTCCCAATCTACCAATCTACGTCCCCTCCCATTTTGGCAGATCCCGCTAGATGAGTATGATTGAGTTCATTGTCAAAGGAAGACTTTAGACGCATTGCGGTAAAAGTGACACGCTAATTTCCTGGAGCTCGCAGTCCTCGTCCGTTCGGCTGAGTCTTCGGCCCGAGCTCAGGTCGAAGGCTCACGGCGAAGCCCCGAGGGCGTCGCAGGCAAGGACATTGCGTCAAAGCGATTGCTCGTTGCCTGGGACGCCCCCGAGACGGGGACTTCGAGCGTTTTGCATCAAGAACCAGTAAGATCTGTGAACCCCCCAACCGCTGGCATCGCTATTGAGAGTCCCCCTCCAGGCAAGCCGCTCTCTCCCTCCAGAGGCCTCCCCGCCCGCACCCAGGCCGCTTTGGCGTCTCCGTAGCCCATCTGATACAGCCGCTCGTGGTTGTCCGGGTCGTAACGGATGATCTCTGCCAGGGGGATGGGGTGTTGGGGAGAGACAATGACCGGCGGCTCAATTTCCTGGTGCCGGAGGTCAATGGCCTCTGCCTGAGGAGAGGGAGGAGACTGACCACGCAACTGGGCTTTCAACGCCTCGTTCTCCGCCTGCAGCCGGGCGTTCTCCAGAGTCAGCCGCACCACCTGGTTGGTGCGATGGAAGAGCTTGAGATCGGCCTGGAAGGAAGCCAGCAGCGCCCACTCGAAGGCAGCCTGGGCGGCCGACAGCAGCCCGCGCACGCCGCCAGCAGGCGTGTACCGGGGACGGCCCTCTTCATCCTCCCAGGGGGTCATCAGCACCACCACGATGTCCTCGGCACCCGCGTCAATGGCCGGGCCCAGCGGCGTGTTGGCCACCGTGCCGCCGTCCCAGAAAGCCACGTCGTCAATCCTCGTGGGCGGATAGACCAGCGGGATGCTGCAACTGGCCAGGATGTGATCCAGCGTGATCTCCACGTGCTCGCAGCGGCTGCCCGGCGAAGGGTCGGGGCTGTTGCCGAAGACGCGCAGCCGGCCCGTCTCCATCTCGACGACGGTGATGCGCAGGTGCTTGGCTGGGGACTCCGCATTGACGCGCGAGAGGTCTATCCAGCCCCCTTCGACCAGCGTCTTGCGCAGCGGGGCCGTATCCAGCAGGTGGTCCCACTCGTCCAGCGAAAACAGGTCCCAGGCGCGGCGCTGCACGTCGTCGGTCGTCAAGCGCCGCCACAAAGCCCATAGCGAGTGCGCCGTGTGGCCCGAGGCGATGGCCGCTCCGTTCACGGCCCCGATGGACGTGCCGACGATGATGTCGGGAACCCACTCGTGCTCTTCGAGGAAGCGGAGCACGCCGACGTGGTAGGCCCCCCGCCCCCCACCGCCGGAGAGGACCAGCGCTCTTGAGGGATGTGATTTGGCCATTGGATTACCCCCTGCCGTGGGCAGGCGCAAGACCTGCCCCTACTACACGGATTATACTTCAGCGTTCTGGCTGAGGCAAACAGCGAATCGTGGTCGCCCGATTTGTGCCACCAGGGGAAGCGGGGGGTATAATGGAGACAACCCCCCAGGGAGTAGTGGATGACCGACAGCCAGACCGCCCAGGAAAGAATCGCCGACCTGATCGCCAGATACGAGGCCCTCTCGCCCGCCAGGCGCAGCGCGTTGAGCGAGATGGACACCCGGCACATCTTTATCCTGCCGCTCTTCGACGCGCTGGGCTGGGACATCACCAGCAATCCCGACGAGGTCGCCGAGGAAGCCGCCCTCGACGCGCTGGTCTATGAGCTGTACGGGCTGACGGAGGAGGAGAGCGCGTTGGTGGAGGAAAGAGGGTAGAAGGCAAACAGGAGCGAACCAAGGAGCAAGAAATGGTCAGAACCGGCAAATCGGAAAGAGTGCCCAAGAAAATGCGGGCGAAATTCGGCGAGATCGTGGCGCTCACGGATCGGGTCTGCGAGGAGTACCTGGACGAGGAGTACGCCCAGTTGGCCCGCCAGGCGACGGCCGCCCTGTGCCGTAAGCGCCCGTCGCCCCTGGAGAGGGGGCGCGTGGATATATGGGCCTGCGGCATTGTGTACGCCCTGGGGACCGTCAACTTCCTCTTTGATCAGAGCCAGGAGCCCCACATGAGCGCAGACGAGCTGTGCGCGGCGTTTGGCGTCAAGAAAAGCAGTGGGACAAACAAATCGCCTCCGTGAAGGAGTGAAGGCGGGTGGCGCTAGCCGCGCTGCTGACCCACCTCGTCCGCAGATCTCCACCCCAGCGTGACCAGGTAGCCGAGCAGGAGTAGGCCGGTGGCAGTGAAAAAGATCGGCTCAAAGCCCACCCGGTCAATGACAGCCCCGGCGATGATGGGGAGAAAGCTGACCACGCCCAACACCGTGTTCACAAGGCCGATGTAGCTGGCCCGCTCTTCGTCGGGAGCAACGTCCAGCAGCAGTGCCAACAATCCAATGCCGCGCCCGCTTTGGCTGCCGCCAGCGAGCAGGAACACGGCGGTGAAAAGATAGGCTGGCAGTAGCCCGTACCGTTCCACGGTGAACCCAACCGAGCGCATCAGCCAGGGCAGCATCGCGGCCAGCAGAGGCGTCAGTGCCGTGAGCAGGCTGGAGGTCCTTACCAGGAAGTAGGTGCCGCGTGTCCGGTCCGCCCTTTGCCACAGCAGGTTAGAAAGGATGCCGGCGAGGGTCATCGCCGAGAGGTAGAAACCCACCGTAGACGCCGGGGCACCGAGGATGTCCAGGGCAAAGATGGGGTAGAAAGGTTCGGCGAGGCGCGTCATATTCAGCAGGATTCGCACGAGCAGGTAACGGCGGAAGGATGGGTCCTGCCTGAGCAGCCCAGGGGCACGCGCCAGTTGGGCCTTGAGCGAGTGGCGGGGCTGTTGCCTGGAATCTGGAGTCTCCTTGACCCGGGCGAAGGACAGAGCGGCGGCGAGGAAAGCGCAGCAGGAAAGGCCAAACAGTAACGCGAAGTTGAGCGGAAGCGGTTGGCCGTGGGTTGGGTCGAGCAGATAGCGTACCATGAAGCCCGCTCCAAAAACGAGCACGCCTCCCCAGAAGTTGCGGGTGGCGAAGAACGATGCCCGCCGAGAGGGTGAGACGACCTTGCCGATGGCATCCATACGGGCCAGTGCGCCAGTGCCCGTAATCAGGCGAGAGATGGTAAACAGCGCGAAGAAGAGTAATAGCAGAAGGCTGGGGTGGAAAGGGCCCAGAATGTAGGTCAGGGCGACCAAGGCCCCGTAGATGAGCACCCGGACAATTTCCAGAACCACGGCGATGGGCACCTTGCGCGGTTGTGGCTGTATCCAGCTTGCGACCAGAAACTGGGGCAGGAACCATCCGCCAAACCGGATGGCAGGCAGCAGGCCGACTAACGTGTTGGACCCTCCCAGCATGCGGACAAAGACAGAGAGCACCAGGCTGGGGTGGGTAAGATTCATCCCCAGCCGGGCTGACACGCCATTGAGGATGCTCAGGCAGTAGTTGCGCTGGCTCGCCGGGCTGTTCAGTGCCGAGTGGGCGTTTCGACGCACAAGGCTTCTCTCTTTCGAGTGGGGTTCCGGGTTTTACAAGCAGTTCGAGCCGCCCGCACCATCACCGGGTCGGGCGGCTCGTGGTGGGAAAAACCGCTAGGGCAGGTGCAAGACCTGCCCCTACATCTCAGGCCCCGAATTTGGTGAGACGCCCGGCGTAGGCCATCGCCAGGGGCAGCAAGTCCGTGTGGTGGATGTGCCCCAGACCGCCAGCCATACAGGGCCGCTCCCCGAACTGGGTCACGCCGTCGGGCCGGATGTACCTGGACCACAGGAGCACCGGCAGTTCGTGCCAACTGTGCGCTTTCCACACCGCTGGGGTGGAGTGATCGCCGGTGATGATAACGACGTCCGGCGGCTCGACTGAGGCTTCGACGCTGAGCTCAGCCGAAGTCTTCAACGCCAGAATGTCCGGCAGTAGCGTGTCTGCATGCTCGATCACCTTCACCTTGGCCTCGAAGTCCCCATCTTCCCCCCGGCTGTCCGTCTTTTTGACGTGGAAGAAAAAGAAATCGTAGCTGGCCCAATGAGCCTTGAGCGTCTCGACCTCGTCCTCGATCGTCTCCCCCGTGGGCAGCACCTCCATCCCGGCCAGCTTGGCCACGCCCCGGTACATCGGGTAGGTGGCGATAGCCCCGCAGCGCAGCTTATAGATCTGTGGCATCTTGGGCAGCCCGGGGTCCTTGGCGATGCCGCGCAGGTTGCAGCCGTTAGCCGGATGCTCGTCGGCTAAGAGCTTCCGGGCCTCGGCTATCCATTGATTGATGAGTTCCGCAGTGTGGGTCGCTTCGGGACGCAGCGGTTCGACCGGCAACGGCGGTTTGCCTACCTGCTGGGGATCGGTCTCGGTCAGGCCGTCGTACAGCCCCTCTCCCCGCAGTACCAGCACGAAGCGGTACTCCTTCACCGGTTCGACGAAGGTCTCCACACCCGGCAGCCGAATCTGGCGCAACTTCTCGCACAACCGGGCGCACATCTCCGTGGGGATGCGACCCGCCCGCCGGTCAGTGATCAGGCCCTGAGAGTCGAGCGTGCAGAAGTTGCCGCGTGCCGCCACGTCGTCGGGCTGCAGGTCGAAGCCGATGCCCAGCGCCTCCAGCACCCCGCGCCCGATCTCGTACCGCAGTGGGTCGTAGCCGAAGAGGGCCAGGTGGCCAGGCCCGCTGCCCGGAGAGATGCCGGGCGCGACGGGCGTGCTCATGCCGCAGATGGAGCGAGCGGCCAGCGCATCGAGGTTGGGAGTGTGCGCCGCCTCCAGCTCTGTCGGGCCGTCGGGGGTCAGGGGCAGTCCTCCCACTCCATCCAGTACCAACAAGAGAATCTTGGTCTGGCCCTCAATCGCCAGTTCGCGCATCAGATTCAAATCAGTCATCGCTGCTCCCTTCATAAAGATACAAGCACACAGGCAGACGTTTATCACATTGCACGCAATTTGTCAAGGCTCGTATGTTGGTGATTACCTTGACAATGTCAGATTAACATAAAGCCGGCTGCACTTGCTCGCCGGTGCTCGTAGCCCCCGTCCCTTCGGGCTGAGCCTCAGGACGAAGCCTCGGGGGCGTCTCAAGCGAGATTTGCCCGGAGAACACGCCCTTGGGGACAAGGGCTGAGAGCCTTTGGCCAAATGTGAGATTGTCAAGTTACTCACAAGTGGTCTGTGAGACCCGGCGGACTGCGCCACTGCGTCACAAAGGGCACAGTTCGCAACTGCCTTGCGCTCGTTTGACGAGGACGTAAAAGCGATGTATGCTTACTACCGTTCACTGAGCTACAGCAACCGGAGTGGGGGTCGTAGTGACAAGACACCTGTTAACCCTTGTGTTCGTCCTACTGACTGTCATAACCTGGAGCGGGTGTGCTCCTCGGCCTATGACCTCCGGTTCGGCTCCCGACTTCACTCTGGACAACCTGAACGGTGGCACGGTCACACTGAGCGACCTGAAGGGGCAGGTAGTGGTGCTCGAGTTCTGGGCTACCTGGTGCAGCCCGTGCGTCGAGGGGCTGGACTATCTTCAACGGGTGCGCAAGCGTTACGCCGACCAGGGTGTGGTAGTGCTGGCGATCAACATCGCTGAAAGTCGGGATGAGGTGGCCGACTTTATGGCGGACCACGGCTATACCTTCACCGTGTTACTCGATACGGACGGTCGTGTCAGCGATGCTTATGGCGTGCAGGCCATCCCCAACACGATAGTCGTGGATCGGGAGGGGGAGGTGCATACCGTTACCATCGGGCCAGATGACGTCGAGGACGCGCTGGACCAGTTAGTGGCGGAGTAGGCAAAGCCCCTTGCTTCCGCTCGTGCTTCCCTGTATAATGAAGCATAGGAGGGGGATATGAGCGGTTCGCGCCTCTTGCGCTCGTTTTGCATCGCCCTCGTGGGCGGGTTCCTCGCGGGTGTACTGATCGCCGCGCTTCTGCGCTGGCGGCGCAGGACAGCAGCCCCTCGCCCTCGCCAAGCAATCGTCCTCGCGGAGGTCCCCCTATGACAACAAAGGTATCACAGAAGCGTGCCAAATTCGCGATGCGCCTGGGCCGCGTGATTGTGTTCTTCGTGCTAGCGGTCGTCGTGGTCGCCTTTCTTGTTGCCCACGTCCTGGCCTGGCGCTGGGCGACTGAGCCCTTCCCAGGCTTATTGCTGGAGCCAACACTGGTGCTCAGCCCCTTTCAGGGCAGGGGATGGGCGCGGTTGCAGTTCGACCCGCCGCTGGAGCAGCCTGACCGTTTGATCGCTATTGACGGGCAGCCGGTGGAGCGATATACCGACGTGGCCGCCATCCTGAGCGAGCACGCGGTGGGCGATACTGTGTGGGTCTTGTTCGAGCGTCCGGACGGCGAACTGCGGGAGGAGCAGATCGTCCTTGCTCAATTCCCAATGAGAGACTTGTGCCTGCTTTTCATTGTCCCCTACATGGCGGGGCTGGCTTACCTGGGTATTGGCTTATGGGTCTACTGGGTGCAAGGCTGGGGGCGAGCAGGGCAGGTATTCACCAGCCTGTGTGCTGCTGTCGCGCTGATGGTAGGTGGCATCTTTGACCTCAGCACGACACACCGTCTGGCCGTTCTGTGGTGTGCGGCCGTGCCCTTCGCGGCCGCTACCGCTATGCATCTGGCGCTGGTCTTCCCACAGGAACCCCGCTTCGTACGGCGCGTTCCGGTCCTGCGCCTGCTTCCCTACCTGCCTGCGACGTTCCTGGCGCTCCGCTCCGCCTTCAGTGTGTACGACGTCAGCCAACCCTGGGACTACATCAATGACTGGCGCAGCAGTTACCTCTTTGCCGCCGTGGGTATCTTCTTCCTGCTGGGCCTGCTTGCCTACCGGCTGGTCAGGCCCCCTTCGCCGCTGGTCCGGCAGCAAAGTCGCATCATTCTCTCGGGTGCAGCGCTGGCCTTCCTGCCGGTCGTGCCCTGGCTGTTGATCAACGTCCTGGGAAACCCGGTGCCCTTTCTCACGTCGGTCTATGCTCCGCTATTCACCCTATTCCCTCTCTCCATCGCCTACGCTATCGTACGGTATCGGCTACTGGACGTAGACCGGCTTCTCAGCCGGGGCGTGGCTTACGGGGCTCTGACCGTCCTCATCGTGGGAGTCTATTTTGCCTTTGTCAATGGCCTGAGCCATTTCTTTGCTATCAGGTCCAATGATCCGGTCCTGCTTTCCGTCGTCGTCCTGGTGTTGATCTTGCTCTTCAACCCGCTGAGGAACCGGGTTCAGCGGCTGGTGGACCGCGTCTTCTTCCGTGAACCGGTGGACTACCGGGCGACACTTCAGGACTTCAGCCACGGACTGACGCAGACGTTGGACCTGGGTGCTGTGCTGGAGGAGATCGGCAGGCAGGTCGAGAGGACTCTGCATCCTGTTCGCCAGTGGGTCTACCTCTACGACGAGGACCAGAGCTGCTACCTCGCGCGGCCCGTGGGACGGGGACAGCAGGCAATGTTTGCGGTCACTTTTGCGCCCGAAGGTCCGCTGGCGCGCTGGCTGCAGAAACACCAGGAGTGTTTGTATCTGCCGACCGAGCGAGAACTGCCGAGCGAGTTAGCCGACGAGTGGAGGTCGCTGGGTGCGCTGGGTGCGGTGGCCTATGCGCCTCTGCGCACTCGAGAGCGGCTGAGCGGCTGGCTGGCGCTGGGTCCCAAACGCTCCGCCCAGCCCTATCACTCCGACGACCTGGCCTTTCTCAGCGCGTTGGCCGACCAGTCGGCGCTGGCGGTGGAAAACGCGCGCCTTTTCGCCAGCGTGCGCCGTAACCTGGCCGCCATTACCGAGATGAAGAACCTGATGGACGACGTGTTTAGCAGCATCGCCAGCGGCGTCATCACCACCGATGTTCAAGACAAGGTAACCCTCTTCAACCGTGCCGCCGAGGCCATCCTGGGCGTCCCTGCTGATAAAGTGATTGGCCGTCCTTGTAGACGGGCGTTGCGTTCCCTGGGAAACGACCTGCAAAACCTGGTGCGATTGGTCAAACAGAGCGAGGCCCCGGTGATGGCCTACGAAGTCCAGCCGGAACTCCCCACTCGTGGGCCGGTCTGGTTGCGCATGAATCTTTCCCCGCTCAGAGATAGCCGCGATGTGACCACCGGCGTCGCGATTGTGGTAGACGACCTGACGGAACGGCGGCAGTTGGAGGCCAGGATGCGCCGCATCCGCCAAACGTTCGAGCGCTACGTGGCCCCGGCCGTGGTCGAGCGGCTGCTCTCCAATCCTAAGAGTGTTCGCCTGGGAGGGGTACGCCAGGAGGTCACCAGTTTCTACGCCGACATCCGGGGGTTTACTGCCTTCAGCGAGAGAACTTCGCCCGAGTTCCAGATTGAGGTCTTGAACAGGCATCTGACGCTGGCGGCAGGGGCGATCATGGCCCAGGAGGGCACGCTGGACAAGTTCGTGGGCGATGGCGCGATGGCAATCTTCAACACCCCGGTGCCGCAGGAGGATCACGCCCTGCGGGCTGTGCGCGCGGCGGTGGCGACGCAGCATGGAGTGCGCGAGCAACACGTACAGATGGACGAGCAGGAGCGCCTTCACTTCGGCATCGGCATAGCCGTCGGCGAGGCGGTGGTGGGCAACATCGGCTCGGCCGTGGTGCAGAGTTTCACCGCCATCGGCGATTGTGTCAACTTCTCCGCCCGGCTCTCCGGCCTGGCCGGGCCGGACCAGATTCTCATCAGTGCCGAGGTTTACGAGCGCGTCAAGGAACACGTCGAAGCCAACTTCATCGGCTATGTACAGGTCAAAGGCCACAGCCAGCCCGATCCAGTTTATGAGGTGCTGGGGTTGAAGGAGGAGGAGCGGTAGGAAAGGCCTTCCCCACTTAACCGCCTCAGCCCACCGACCACGTCCGCTCCCAGGTGAAAACGGATCACCCGCCGCCCGGCATCCAGCAGCGCCTGTTCGTCTCCCAGCGCCTGGGCCGTCTTGAGCACGCCGAAGCTGATGGACGACTCCGGGGACCCCGCCTCGTCAGGAATGGGTGCATCGTGCGAGTCGTCGGCGGTGAATTGGATGAAGAGGCCATTACCGGCGTCGCCTTTGTGCAGTTGGCCAGTGGAGTGCAGGAAACGCGGGCCGTAGCCCACTGTCGTCGCCACTCTGAACCGGTCGCGCAGCCGGACGCGCAGCGCTGCCAGCGCCGCGTCGGTCTCGGCGGTCGGTTGGAGGTAGGCTTGTAGGGCGATGTAATTGCCGGGTTGGGCCTGGCTGACGAAAGTGGTCAGCGCTTCGGCCGGGCTGGCGGCCTTGACGTCGCCATAGATAGCGATGCCGTCGCCGGACAGTGCCGGCGTTTGGGCCGGCAGCGTGCCTTTTTCTCTATATTCGGCCACCATCCTGCGGGCCTGCACCTTGGCTGCCTCAACGTTGGGTTGGTCGAAGGGATTGATGCCCAGAAGGTGCCCGGCCACAGCGGTGGCCATCTCCCACAGGAAGAACTGCCCGCCCAGGTCGTAGGGGTCGCGCAGATGGAGGCGCACGACCGGATGCCCAGCCGCTTCCAAGAGGGATAGCGCCACGTCGTGATCTCCCTCCCCTGCTTGCGGGGGAGGGCCGGGGAGGGGGCTGCCAAGCCGCAGGTGGACGAAGACCCGGTCGCTGCCATAGACCTCGGGTGGCCCCAACGGCTCCCCCACCACCGGCAGGATGCCTTTCCCCTCCTTGCCGGTGCTCTCGGCGATGAGCTGTTCCACCCAGTCGCCAAAGCTGGCGATGGCAGGCGAGATGGCGAACGTCACCTTATCCCGCCCGGCTTTCGCCAGTTCTCCCAAGATAGCCCCCAGCCGGGCAGCCGGGTTGTTCTGCGTCACGACGTATGTGCTGCAGCCGGAGGCCATAGCCAACGCCCGGTCGAGTAGAGGGCCTATGTCCACGCCGACCAGCGCGGCGGGAACCAACCCGAAGTAAGAGAGGGCCGAGTAGCGTCCGCCGATGTTGGGGTCGTTGAGGAAGGTGGCCCGGAAGTTGTACGCTTGGGCGATGTTGACTAGCTTGCTGCCCGGGTCGGTGATGGCGATGAAGTGCGCTCCGGCCTGGCTTGCCCCGAGCAAAGTCGAAGGGTCAATTCCCAAAGCCTCGGCCACCCGGTTGTAGAAGAACTTGAAGAGCGAAAGGGTCTCCACCGTGGTGCCCGACTTGGTGGCAACGATGAAGAGGGTCCTGGACAAATCGAGCCGTGCGGCGCTTCGCGGTGACTCAGCGGAACCGTGGGCCAGCACAGCGCCGGGGTCGGTGCTATCGAGCATGGCCAGGTCCAGGTATCCCTCGCCCACGCCGAAGGTCTTGCGAAAAACTTCGGCGGCCAGGCTGGAGCCGCCCATTCCCAAAAGCAGCGCGTGGGTGTAGCCATCGGCATGCACGGCCTCGGCCAGCGCCTCCAGGCGGGGAGCGTTCTCCAGCATCACCTTGGCTATGTCTAGCCATCCGAGCCGATTGGTGATCTCCACAGGCTCCGGTTTCCAGACGGTATGGTCGTGAGTCCAGATGCGGTCCATAACCCGCTGATCCTTCATTTCGGCCAGGGCCGCGTCCACTGTATCCTGGTGCGAGCCGAGACTGGCGGTCAATTCGTGTGCTTTTGCCATTTTGATCATCCGGTGACTTGCGCTTGCTGCGTGGATAGGGAATGGTTCCGGCATTATTATACCATAGCGCGACCTATCCCCGCAACAACGTGAGATCTGACGTTGCTAGAGGGTAGCTGCTCAGGCATCCTCTCCGTTTCGCTTCTCTCGGAGCAGTTGTTATGAGCTGCGTTCACCCTGAAGGACGAAAATGCGGGGCAAGCACCCTGAGTAGGCCGCAGGCCGTATCGAAGGGTGCGGGTTTGCAAATGGAGCGGCTCGTGGTAAGTTGACAAACTGGAGGTTGTGCAGGTTGCTGGATTGTGGTTTAATAGGGCAACTGGACCTTTGCGATGGCGTTTTGTATCTGAGGTTACAGGCGCATGGTGATGGAGCGTAGGCTGAGAACTTATCTGCGCCGCTGGGGGCTGCGGCTGCGGCTGGCCGAGAGCCTGACCTGGGGACTGTGGGGTGGGGCGGTGGGTCTGGGCCTTGGCCTGGCGCTGGCGCTGGCGGCGCGACTGTGGCCGCTGTTGAGGTTGGCTTGGCTGGCCGGGTTGGCGGGCCTGTTGGCGCTCGTCGGCGTAGCGCTTGGGCTGGCGGTTGCCTGGCTGCTGCCGCTTTCACTGTACAAGCGGGCGCGCATCTTCGACCGCCGTTTTGGGCTGGCCGAGCGGCTGACGACGGCGGTGGAGATTGGCACACGCCAACTGCGGGTGGTCCCAGCGATGGCCAGGGCGCAGTTGGCCGACACGTTGGAGGCTGCCGGTCGCGTTGACCCCCGTGTGATGCTGCCGCTGCGAGCCTCGCGCCACGCGCTGCTCGCCTTTGGAGTGCTGGCCGCAGCGCTGGTCCTCTCGCTCTGGCTGCCGAATCCCCAGGAGGGTGTGCTCTTGCAGCGGGCCGCCGTGCGCACCGCCATCGAGGAGCAGATCAGGGACTTGGAGGCGGCGCGGGAGGAGGTGGCCGAGGCAGAGGGGCTGACCGAGGCCGAGCGGGAGATGCTGTTGCAGGCACTGGAGGAGGCGATTGCCGCCCTCGACTCTTCGACAAGCTCAGGACCCAGCGAAGGCCGGGCAACGCCGGAGGAGGCGGTGGCGGCTCTTTCGGAGGCGGAGCAGGCGCTGGCGGAGTTGCAGGATCCTGGCGCGGCAACAGTGCAGAGGGGGCTGGAGCGCGCCGCCGAGGAGATGGCCGATTCGGAACTCACCCGTGACATCGCTGAGGCGCTGGCTGGCGGCAATTACGAGGAGGCAGCCCAGGCGTTGGCTGCCTGCTCCGGAACGAAAGGCGAACAACTGACTCGCGAAGAGGAACTCGAACTGGCCCGTGAGTTGACGCAGGCGGCGGAGGCGCTGGCCGAGAGTGACCTCGACGGTTCGACTGAGCTTGCCGAAGTCTTGGCGGAGCAGTTGACCCAGGCAGCCGAGGCCATCGAGCGCGGCGACATCGCCGAGGCGCGGGAGGCGATCCGAGAGGCGGCGCAGCGGATGGGCGAGACGGGGGAGCGGGTGCAGCGGCAGGAGGCGGTCGAGTCCGTGCTGGCGGAGTTGCAGGAGGGGCGCGAGCAGATCGCTCAGGCCGGCGGCGCCGGACAGCCGCTCGGTCAGGGCGGCGTGGCTGGGCAGATGACTCAGCAGGGCGAACAGCAAGGCGGGCAGCAAGCGGGTGGCGGTCGGCAGACGCAGCCCGCACACAGCGAGGACGCCGGCAGCGGCGCGCCTTACGACGAGGTCTATGTGCCCTACCGCTTCGACGAGGAGGGGGCCGGAGTGAACGTGGGCCGCGAGGGCGGCGAGGGTGTGCCGACCGGCGGCGTGCCGTTACCGGCCCCAGAGAGCGGCAGGGCCAGCGTGCCCTACCGCGAGGTTTACGCTGACTACGCCGACCAGGCCGGCGCAGCGCTGGAGGGGAGTTACATTCCCCTTGGGCTCAAGCAATACGTGCGCGACTATTTCAGTTCGTTGGAACCCTGAGAGAACATGAGCCAGTCCCCCATCCGTCCTTCACCGCAAGCGGTCATCTTCGACCTGGACGGCTTGATGGCGGATAGCGAGCCGCTGGCCAAGTGGGCCTGGAGTCAGGTTTTGGCCCGCTATGGGCACGAGTTGGATGCCCAGACGTTCCGCGAAATCTTAGCCTAGATTTCGCACTCCGCTAGCAGCTAAATCAGGCCAGTCGCCCTTCGATACGGCCTTCGGCCTACCCTTCGTCTACGCTCAGGACGTAGCTCAGGATGCGATTTGGCTATGATCTGTACAATCACTGTTACGATTTCCAGGGGTGCGAAAAACAGGCTTAGGCATGCGGGTGACTGACTCCGCCCGTTTCATCTGCGAGCGATTCCCGCTTCCCATCGGTTCCGAGCAAGCGCTGGCTGAGCGGGATAAGCTGTTCTTAGAAGCGGTCCCGACTCGCTTACGCGCTCGCCCCGGTCTCTACTCCTTGTTGGAGGAATTGGCTGCCCGTGGACTTCCACTGGGACTCGCCACCTCCGGCCATCGCCGGTACGTGACGTTGGCACTCCGGACACTGAGGCTGGACGGCCGCTTCCGGGCTATTGCTCGAGGAGACGAAGTGAAGCGAGGCAAGCCCGCCCCCGACATCTACCTGCTGGCGGCGGCGCGGCTGGGCGTGCCCCCAGATCGTTGCCTGGCTCTGGAGGGTGCCCCGCTGGGAGTTGAGTCCGCCTGCGCGGCGGGGATGGCCTGCGTGGCCGTGCCCAACCAGTGGACGGCTGCGCTTGATTTCCCCGGCGCATACCGGGTCTTTCCCTCGTTGAACGAGGTTAGAAGGGCATTGGACGGTCTGTGCGGTACTTCTTGATGACGTTGGTTGACAACCCGGATTCGCCTGCCGGCGGAGAGGAGCAGTTCGAGCCCAACTGGCTCGCCTGGGACGAGGCGCTGGCGGCGCTACTTTTGAGGCGGAGCGGGAATGGGCGCGGCGAGCGAGACGAGTACAACAAGAGGAGGATGCATGAAAGAACACAACTTCGAACAATCCGGTTGGACACTCGAGGCGCTGTTGCCAGCGTGCGAAGGGGAGGAGTTCGAGCGCATTCTGGCGGAGTTGGAGCAGCAGGTGGCGCAGTTCGAGGCCAGCCGCGAGCATCTCGCATCGGAGATAAGCACCGAGACGTTTATGGAGTTGATGCGTCTCTATGAGACGATCTATGCCACCAGCGCGCGACTGACCGCTTACGCCTATCTGTGGTTCTCCGAGGATACACAGGACCAGGAAGCATTGGGCTTCCTGGGACGGATGGAGCAATTGTCCGCCGAGGTGAAGAACCGGACGCTCTTTTTATCGCTGTGGTGGAAGGAGTTGGACGAGGAGTCAGCGCGGCGATTGATTGCTGCCAGCGGTGACTATGCCTACTACCTGGAATCCCTTCGTCGCTTCAAGCCCTACACGCTGGCGGAGTCCGAGGAGAAAATCATCAACCTGAAGGACGTCAACGGAGTCCATGCGCTGGTGAATCTGTACGAGATGATCACCAACCGCTTCTCCTTTGAATTAGAAGTAGAAGGTGAGATAAAGGAGATGACGCGGCGTGAGTTGACCACCTACTTCCGCGATCCTTCAGCGGAGATGCGGGCCTCGGCGTACCAGGAACTGTTCCGTGTCTACAGCGACCAGGGGACAGTCTTGGGGCAGCTCTATAGCCACATCGTGCGCGATTGGGGCAGCGAAAACGTCACCCTGCGCAGCTTCGACTCTCCCATCTCCGTCCGCAATCTGGACAACGACATCCCTGACCCGGTGGCCGAGACGTTGCTGGACGTCTGCCGCGAGAATATGCCGCTCTTCCACCGCTACTTCCGGCTGAAGGCCCGTTGGTTGGGCGTGGATAAGCTGCGCCGCTACGACATCTACGCCCCTATCCGGGCCGCTGAGAGAACCTATCCCTTCATCGAAGCGGTTGACTTGGTGCTCGATAGTCTCGCTCAGTTCTCGCCCGTGCTTGCCGGTCACGCCCGGTGCGTCTTTGCCGATAATCACGTTGATTCGGAGATCCGGCCCGGGAAGCGCAGCGGGGCCTTCTGCTACGGCGTCTTGCCCGGCCTCACCCCCTGGGTGCTGATGAACTACGTGGGGAAGACCGACGACGTGCTCACGATGGCGCACGAAATCGGCCATGCCATCCACGCGTTGATGGCGGGAGACCACTCTGCGCTCACCTTCCACTCAGCGCTCCCCATGGCGGAGACGGCCTCCGTCTTTTCAGAGATGCTGATGGTGGATCGGCTGCGTGGCGAGGAGAGAGACCCTGCCGTGTTGCGCGATCTGCTGGTGACGGTGCTGGATGGCGCGTACGCGACCGTCGCTCGCCAGGCCTACTTTGTCCTGTTCGAGATCGAAGCACACAGGCGGGCCGCAGAGGGCGCGACGACCGATGATCTCTGTGCACTCTACCTGGGCAACCTGCACGAGCAGTTCAGTGACGCGGTCGAGCTTTCCGACGACTTCCGCTGGGAGTGGATGGCCATCCCCCATATCTACTCGACGCCTTTCTACTGTTATGCCTACAGTTTCGGCCAACTGCTGGTGCTGGCATTATACCGACAATACAGGAACGAAGGTGCGTCGTTCGTGCCTCGTTACTTGGACATCCTGTCCTATGGTGGGTCGGCAAGCCCGCAGCACATCATCAGCGAAGCCGGCTTCGACATGACCTCGTCCGACTTCTGGCAGGGTGGCTTCGACGTCTTGCAGAGCCTGCTGGACGAACTGGAGGCGCTATCCTGACCCTTGAGATGGCCCACCTGGGGGCTGGACCCATTCGAAAGTGACCCCGAGGCGCTGGACGCTGATGTTTTGTCGTCATCATTTCAGGTAGAGGACGCTGCTATGCCCGAAATTACACCCGAGCAATTCCGCGAGGCCGCCGCCCGTATCGAGGCCGAGGTCGGCAAGTACATCGTCGGCCAGCAGGAGGTGATCCGTCACACACTTATCTGCCTCATCGCCGGGGGCCACGCATTGCTGGAGGGCGTGCCTGGCCTGGGTAAGACCATGCTCGTGCGCACGCTGGCGCGGGTGCTCGACCTCAAATTCGCCCGCATCCAGTTCACGCCCGACCTGATGCCGGCCGACATCGTCGGTACCGACATCCTGGAGGAGGCGGAGGATGGCCGGCGGGAGTTCCGTTTCCAGCCGGGGCCAGTGTTCACCAACCTGCTCCTGGCCGACGAGATCAACCGCGCCACCCCCAAGACCCAATCCGCGCTACTGGAAGCAATGCAGGAGCGTACCGTCACCGTCGCTAACCGCTCTTACCCGCTGGAGCCTCCCTTCCTGGTGTTGGCAACCCAGAACCCCATCGAGATGGAGGGGACTTACCCGCTGCCGGAGGCACAACTCGACCGCTTCCTGTTCAAGGTCAACGTCGAGTTTCCAGCCTCGGACGAGCTGGTGGAGATTCTGAATCGCACCACGAGGGAGGTAGAGCCGGAGGTCGGGGTTGTGGCTGACGGGGCGACAGTGCTGGCGATGGGTGCCTTGGCGCGGCAGGTGCCCGTCGCCTCGCCCGTGGCTGACTACGCCGCCCGCCTGGTTCTCGCTACCCATCCCGAGAGCGACGCGGCCCCGGAGATGGTGCACCGCTACGTGCGCTACGGTGCCAGTCCCAGGGCGGCCCAGGCCCTCATCCTGGGTGGCAAGGTGATGGCGCTCCTGGCCGGGCGGTACAACGTCGCCTTTGAGGACCTGCGGGCGGTCGCCCCGGCCGCGCTGCGCCACCGGGTGCTGCTCAACTTCGAAGGTCAAGCGGAGGGGGTCAGCACCGACGACGTGGTGGTTGAAGTGCTGAAGGGAGTCGCCGAGCCGGAATAGGATGATGAAGGGAGGGTGAGGAGGTTACCCGGCGTTTTTCTCGCTTTTCTCCATCCGCGCTGCCAACACGGCGATCTCCCGCTCCAGTTTTCGCTGGCGAGTCCAAATGGAGAAGACCAGCACGAACGTCAGTGCCCAGAAGACAATGTAAGCAGCTACTAGATAGATTGGCATCCTAGATTCCTTTCTTGTCCTCTGCCTGCAGACGCAGGCGGGCGAGGGTGTCGGCGGCCCGCTCCAGGCGCATCCGCTGCCGCAGCAGGGTTGCGTAGAGCAGCGTGAACGCCGCTATAGAGGTCAGCAACGTCTGTACCATTCGCGGCGTCATCGCCATTCCCTCCCCACTCGTCAGAATGTCCGGGTGGATGGTGCGCCACCAGCGGATGGCGAACCAGGAGAGCGGCACGGTGGCAAAGGCGACGATGCCATAGACGGCGGCGAAGCGCGCCTTTCGCTCCTGGCTCTCGATAGATGCCCGCAGCATACCGTAGGCGATGTAGATGAGCAACTGCACGGCGGAGATGGTCAGCCGTGGCTCCCAGGTCCAGTAGGTACCCCAGACCGGCCGTGCCCACAGGGACCCGGTAATGACGGTCATCGTGATGAAGGTTAGCCCAATCTCCACCGAGGAGAGGGCCAGGATGTCCCACCGCCGCTCCCCCCGTATCAGGTAACCGATCCCCGCCAGGAAGGTGACGAAGAAGGCAAAGAAGCCCACCCAGGCCGAGGAGACGTGGAAGTAGAAGATGCGCTGCACTTCCCCCATCGTCGCCTCGCGGGGTGCATAGAGGAAGACCATTCCCAGCGCGACGAGCACAGCCACACAGCTCACCCCCGCCAGCACGGCCCCCAACCAATCCTGCCCAAGCCCTTTCATATACTCACTCCTCCCTCATCATCTTCCCCACTCGTCCCAACCAACCAACTAACTAACCAACTAGCCAATTCACTCCTCCACCACGTATCCGAAGGTGAGCGTGGAAACAGCCACGATGACCAGATCGTAGACGACCAGCAGACGGACCCAGCCGTTTACCTCTGCCAGCGTTCCCCCTTCCACCAGCCCGCCGGTGGCCTGGACGGCGGCAATGAGAGCCGGGATCGCCAGGGGCAGGAGCAGGATAGGCAGCATCACCTCCCGCGCCCGCGTGTTGACGGCGATGGCCGCCAGCAGCGTCCCCACGGCCCCGTACCCCACCGTCCCCAGCGCCACTACCACCAGCACCCCTGGCTGTAGGAGCGGTACATCGAAGAGGGCGGAGAAGAGGGGTAAAAGGACGACTTCCACGATTCCCATAAAGGCCAGATTCCCTATCGCCTTACCGAAGAAAATGGCACTACGGTCCACCGGGGCCAGCATAAGCCCATCTATGCAGCCGGTCTGCTGCTCCCGTGCCAGCGAGCGGCTCAGTCCCAGCGTTCCGGCGAAGGCCACCGTCGCCCACAACACCCCCGGAGCCGTCACCCGGGCCATCGCTCCCCGCAGGTCCAGCGCGAAGCTGAAAATGAACAGCGCCAGCATAGAGAAGACCAACATCGCGCTGATCATCTCCCGGGTGTGGAGTTCGGCGGCGATGTCCTTGATGACGATGGCCCAGACCTTGTAGAGAAAGCTCAAACTCCACCTGCACACTTCCGGTGCCATCTGAGCCTGCCTGTCGGCTGCCTCCAGGTAACCAGTGATGGCTTCCCTGATGTTTTCCAATGCCTCTTCACGCGTTTCGCCCTCGCTGATGCAACCCGGCAGTGCTGGGCAGGTGGCAGGTGACAGTGGACCCTCCCTCTTCCTCATCCTGTTCCACAACAACGGTGAATCGGGCTCGCGATTGACGCAGTAGTGACTCATAGTCACTGCGCGGGAGGAGGACTACCTCCACCTCGCTCAAGGTTTGCACCAGCTTTTCTGGGCTTGTCGTTGTGATCACCACTTACCACCTCCCACTCTTATTATACCGCACTCCAGATTCCGAACAAGCGTAGCGGCGATATGACAGCGCATCGTTTAGTACCTAAGCCTGTTTTTCGCACCCCTGGAAATCGTAACAGTGATTGTACAGATCAT
>JBHIET010000040.1:0-29712 GCA_046760785.1 Anaerolineae bacterium
GGAGCACCTTCGAGACTTCCGCAGTCTGGCAGTTTGAATTGCGAAAGGCTCTCTTCCCTGTCTACGGCGTGGCAGTGGGGACAGGGGTTGGTGGCTCCTCGGCGAATTTGACCTCCCTGAAGCCCAATGCCAGAATGAGCCGCAGCACGTAGATTTCGGCGTTGTGTTTGGCCATCTCCAGGATGCCGTCCTCCAGGGCCGCGTTCAGAATCTCCTCCTCGGCCGCCTGGCGGGCCTCCGTCTCCAGAGCCGGATTCATCCCGACCAGCCCTGTGCCCCGGTCGTAGATGTAGGACTTCTGGTTGTCCAGCGTGGCGACGAGGATCTCGGCCGGCGGCAACGTCACGACCACCATGCCATCCTCGGTGATGACGATGTCATTCTCCTTCATCTTGCCCAGGTCTACGCCAGCGATGATCTGGCCGTGGGCCACCAGAATCAGCCGGTCGCCGAAGAGAAAGGCGAAGGGACCTTGTCCCGATTCGGCGGTGATGACCTTCTCGATGGAGTAGGAGGCCGTCTCCAGACGGCTGAGGCTGCGCACCTCGTGGACGATCGTGATCGGGTCGGGGATGATGGTGGGCGTGGGGTTGACGATTTCCTCAAGCTGCTCTTGCAGCGCCTGCTCGGCCTCCTTCAGCGGCTGCGTCAGCCGCCGGATCGTGCTGATCAACACGACCCCGCCGACGACAAGGGCGATCAGGATCAGTAGCAGGATCAAGGTGCTTAGGTTAGACTTTGAGTTCATCGGTCTCACTCCTTGCCAGCCATTGCACCAAGCCGAGCGTCAGGAAGAAAACAAAGGCCAGGTCAATGACGAAGTAAGAGGCGTCTACCAGGCCGTGGGCCAGTAAGTTGACCATCGAGCCCATCAGGCCCAGGGCTAGAGCGCGATGGTCAGGATCCGTCAAATGGCGTGACGGCAGCGCCAGCCGCCAGAAAGCGATTTGCATCCACAACCCCGCGATGAGACCGCAAAGCCCCATCCGGCATCCGTAATCGAGAAGGACGTTGTGTGGATGGGATAAGTCTGGCTCCTGCCAGGCGGCGGGCAGAATGTAGCGGCTGCGATATTGGTATAGGAAGTTATCTGGCCCAACGCCGAGCCACGGATGGTCGCGGAACATTGCCCAGGACGAGCGCCACAGTTGGAGACGGAAAAAGGTGGTGCCGCTGCGGGTATCGCGGTGGGTGGGGTCGCGGGGGGGGGGCGGGTGGGGTTTCGCCGCTAGGGGGGCCGCGCCCGCCGTCCCCAGCGAAGCCCACAACCACGGCCCACCCGCCAGCACGCCCAGCGCCAGCAGCGAGAGGGGCACGCCCAGGATGAGAGCGCCTTTGGAGAAGCTGAGCAGCACCGCCAGCCCCACCGGGACGACGGCCGCCCCGTAAGCAGGACGGCGGCCGCGGGAACCGCCGAACAGGGCGACGGCCACCAGCAGCGGCAGCACCCGTCCCAGGTAGAGTCCGGCGTTGTTGGGCGAGCCGTAGACGGAACGCAGGCGGCGGAAACCCTCTTCGGCGGTGATGACGTTGACGCCAAGCGCGTACTGCACCAGGCCGATGAGGGCCACGGCGACACCCCCCAGCACGAATAAATCCACTATGCGCCAGATCCTTTTGTTGTCCAGGCGGCTCGTGCGCAGCATCAGGTAGAAAAGCGCCGGCTCCAGGATGACGACGCGCAACTCGCGCAGCGCAACGTGGCGATATTCGGCACTGAAGGTGGAGGCGACGGCAACGAGCACGAAGAACAGAGCAGCGAGGTCAAGGGGGGAGGGTGTAGTTGGCTGGTTGGTTGGTTGGTTGCGCCAGGCGAACAGTTGGCGGAAACCCCACGAGAATGCACACAGCAGGGTGAGGATCTCCGCCATTGAGAAGGCTTTGCCAAACAGGGGGCGAGGGTACAGATAGAAGGGAGCCGTCGCCGCGACGAGCGCTAGGCCCAGATCAAGCCGCAGGAGGACGAGCGCGGCCAGCGCCAGGCCACTGATGAGGGTGAGGGGAAGCCAGGGGGAGAAGTAGAACCCGGCGGCGAGGAGGAGGGTACAGAGAGTAAGGAGTAGGGAGTAAGGAGTAGGTAGCTTGTCCTCTCGTCTCCTCGCCTCTTTGTCCCCTTGTTTCCTTATTTCCCTGTCTCCTCGTCCCCCCGCTCCCCAGATCACACCGCCCAGGCAGGCAGCCCCCACTACCCCCAGCCCCATCAGCGCCCAGCGGTACGCGGTCGTGTCCAGCGTGCGGCTCACGCTCCAGCCGACCAGCGGCCACTGGTTCCACCCCCGCTCGGCGACGACTACCGCGACGTGGGGGCCGTCGTCCAGGCCGCTGGCGACAGGGATGGTGACGATCTGCGACGCGTAGTCGGGCGAGGTGAGCACCAGGTAAGCGGAGCGTTCCTCCCGAGGTAGCCGGTTGGCCGATTCTCCGTCCACGCTGACGAAGAAATAGCCGCGATAATTCCCGCGACGCACCCGCAGCGCGAAGTCGGTGCCGACGAAGGGAATGGTGACGCGCTCGGTGCCGGCCTCACTGGGGTCAGCCCCCAACTCCGAGAACTCCCAGTCCCCCTCCCACTTGGCCTCGTCGGAGAGAGGGGTATAGAAGGTGGTGGTGGCCTTAGCGAGGGCCTGCCGCCTGGCGACCAACACTGCGCCGGCCAGAAGCAAGCTGATCAAGAGGCCAATTAGACAAACGAAGGTCAGAGTTCTTGAATGCTGATTCACGGGTTGGATACTGGATGCTCGATGCTGGGTGGGGCACGGTGATGCAGCCCTTCGCCTCGTAAAGATTCTCTTGCGAATTCACCAACTTACCAATCTACCAATTCACCAATCTACCAACTCGACTCACCACCGCCAGCGGACAGCCGTCACGCCGCCCTCGTCGGTCAGTTGGTGCACCTCGCCATCCGTCAGTTGGATCAGATAGAGGTTGCCCTGGTAGAGGACGATCAAGCAGTCGCCTCCTGGCCCCCAGGCGATCTCTGGGTATTCCAGGCCGATCTCCTCTGCAGGGGGGAAAAGCAGCCTGCGGTCGGAGCCGTCGCGGTCCATCAGGTAGAGGTCGTAGCCGCTGGTCTGGCTGGCGTAGGGACTGCGAGCATGGCCGAAGGCGACGTAGTCCCCCTCAGGTGCGTAGGCGGGCGCAGCCCACATACCGGCCTCGCTATTCAGTTCCGCCGTGATCGTGCCGTCGGCGGCCAGAGCCCAGACGTCGAAGACGGGACTATCCTCCGCTGCTTCGCCCGTCGGGGCGGGGCCATGCAGCGTGGTGACGATGAACTTCCCCTCTGACGACCAACTGACGGTCGGCGTCCACACCCAGGAGGCGTAGGTGCGGTACGGCGGGAAGCGGACCAGGGGGGTCTGCGCGCCATTGGAGGCGTGGATGACGCCGATCTCGTCGGCACGAGCGTAGGCCAGGCTACGCCCGTCGGGGGACCAGGCATAGGTGGTACCCCACCAGCCGTAGGCCCCACCGGCGCTGGGTTCCACGATGCGTCTCCGGCTCAGCAACCAGCCATCGCGGGCGCGGGGCAGGGCGACCCACAGGTCGTTTTCCGCTTTCCAGCCGGGATTGCCCTCGGCCGGCGTGCCGGTGGTATAGGCGATGCGGCAGCCGTATCCGGTAGGCATGCCCTCACATTCGGGTGCCCAGTCGGCCCACAAAACGCTCTCGGCGTCCAACTGAACCAGCTTGGCATCGGCGATAGCGGTCTCGATCATCCATAGCGTGTTGAGAGGGGCAGTCTCATTGGTCTCGGTGGGGACGCGGGTGAAGAGGAGATAAGAGCCGTCAGGTGAGAGGGCGAAGACGCGGCGGTCGTCCAGATCGCCAGTGTGCGTCAGCCGTCGCTGGTTAGGACTGGTAGTCTGCATTACCCAGGCGTTGTGGTTGGCGACATAGGCCACGGTGCCGGTGATAGGCACGGGCTTGAGTTCCGGCTGTACGCCGATGAGGATGACCTCGGTGCGGGGTTCCTGGAGCGTGACCGTCCGCATGAGCCGCCGCTCGACTTCGACGCCATCCTTGAAGGTGACGCGGTAGGTCAACTCCTCGATCCCGGTGACGCCGGGCTCCAGCAGGCGCGTCTCGCCGGCAGGAATGGAGGCATCGCGCACGGTCTGGCGCTCGAAGGGGATCTCGCGTTGCTCGGTCTCGCTGCGCACCTCGACGCGGATGACGCGCACCGTCATCCCATCCTCGACGAAGGTAGGCTCGACCGGCACCACGCGGTCGTCCTCGTCGAACGTGACGCCGGCCTCGGCCAGCAGGTCGCGGACGGTGAGCGCCTCGGTGACGAGCGTGCGCGTCTCGCCGTCGGCGATGAGCGTGACGGTGCGGGAGTTAGCGGGAGCGCACGCTGCCAGCGACAGCAGAAGCAGTGAGAAGGCGACCCATTTGCCCATAGCAAGGGGGATTATACCATCGGAGGCAGGTTGGGACAACGAATCGGGAGACGGGGAAAACGTAGCAGTTCTGGGGTCCTCTAAGGCTCTTTAGGGCCGTTCTACGGCGTTGGGCGAATTCATCAACCCCACCCTCGAGGGCGAGCAAGTCGCCAGACGCGCCCTGCGGCCTTCTAAACGTTTTTGGGTTTCGTTCTGCTACGATTTCCCAGACGCGCCGGAACACGCCCCCTCACCGCCGATACTCGCCGATCTTGGGGAACTCGGTCGCCGTCTCGACCTGACGCACGATGGACCCGATGGGGTGCACTCCTATCAGCACCCGGTTGCGTCGCAGAGTGGCTGCCACCGCCATCCCCACCACCTGTCCGGTGTGCTGGCTGACAAACGGCGACCCGCTCATCAGGCTTGGGTTGAACAATTTGTCCATCAGTACCCACACAGCTTTATCACCGACCGATTGAACCGTTCCTTCCAGAACGCGCTGGCCACCGCGTCCATCGCCCAGGCCACTGAACAGCGCCACGCGCTCGCCAGGTTGCGGTGCACCGCGCGGATCGGGCGTGAGCACGAAGCTGGAGTCAACCGACTGAGTCGCCTGCAACAGCACGTAGTCAATCGTGAAGTCTCCCGGCGTCAGGGGTTTACCGGGCCGGCCTCGCAGCGTGTCGAATTCGGCCACAAAATCCGCTTGTCCGGCCACGCGCAGCCCGATTTGCTCGAGCGGACGAGCCGGATCGCCGAGCGCTACACTGTGCGCCGCCGTCACGCCCACGATCTCGCCATCACCTAGCCGAATGAGGAATCCGCTCCCTGCCCAGACGTACGGTTCCCCTCGGTATTGCGCCCACTCCTCCAACCCGACTGGCCCGGCCGGTAGCTCGCCACGCGGCGCAAGGATGGTCGGAGGCAGTGGGGTCGGGTCGGGCGGCTGCCCGATCGGCGTTTGTGCGATGAGCAGAGCAAGCCCCACCGTCAAACCGATCAGCGTCGCCGGTAACGCGATCAGAAACCCTCGTATAACGAACCTGGTGTTCATATCGAGTCCAACTCCTCGCTGGCGAAGGTTCCGGTTCAGCGCTGACCTATGGAGGCCGTCTCACAGCTATTGCTGTTACCTGGTATATACTCCCATCAGTTCCGCCTGGGCCAGGATGTGTCCCTCCATCGCCCGGAGCAGTTGCTTCTTGCTCGCGCCAGCGGCCAGGTCGAGCACTGTATCCAGGGCGTAGAGTTTGAAGAAGTACCGATGGGTGCCGCCGGGCGGGCAGGGACCGCCGTAGCCCGGCCGTCGCCAACTGTTCTTACCGCTTCGGCTGCCGTCGGGCAGCTCAGCGTCCGATGGAATGGCCTCCGGCAGGGTGCGGGTTTCGGCCGGCAGGTTGTAGAGCACCCAGTGCACCCAGGTGCCTATCGGCGCGTCAGGATCGTCATAGATGAGCACGAAGCTTTGCGTACCCTGGGGCGGATCGCTCCATTGCAGCGGTGGTGAGATGTCCTCGCCATCGCAGGTGTACTTGATGGGAATCGGCTCGCCAGGAGCAAAGGCGGAGCTCGTCAGTTCTAAGGGCATTGCTTGACCTCCTTCTGTTGATGGGACAGATGTGGGCGCTTCAGGGGTGGCAGTTGGAGCGGGCTTTGGCCCACAGCCACTCACAACCAGCATCACGAAAAGGAATAGTGAAACGGGTTTGTTCATTCCTTTTGACATCCTTTTCCTCCATAGACCAAATCATCTTCGTAGATCGCCCCACCAGGTATCGAGACTTCCCCTCAATGCTTGCGGCAGACAAAGCAATCCGTCGGCTGCTGTTCGAACGCGCTCACAGGTTCCACTCCTCAGAGGCCTGGACAGACTTGCGCAAATGCGAAGTCCGTCCCCTTGTTCAATATAGAGCAAGTGTATGAGATTGTCAAGTTCCGCCGCGCATTTTTGCCAGCGACATATTCCTATACAGCCAGGATGATAGCTAGCACGGCGTGCCGTTCGATTTCCCAGGCCGTGGCCGCTTGACTTTCAGGCGTAAACGCCTATAATGTCTCCACCATGTTCCCCTTAGGCAAGAGGACGGCTGTGTCCTCGCTCCACGCACTGCGACGCAAGGTCACTCTTGAGGCCCTGTCCAGTTTGCAGCCCCTTCTGTTGCTGCAGATGCTGGTGGGGGTCTCGCAAGCCGTGAATGGCAGCCTCTCGCAGTCGCGGACGCTGGCTCGCACGCTGCTCTTGAGCGGGCAACAGCGCCTGCGCGATCTGCTGACTGCCGCGCCGCGCCTGCACCTACCGGTGGAGCGGGTGCTGGAGCTCTGCCGCTCCGGTGATGCGGAAAGCACGCCGGAGGAGGCTGCAGCCCAGGCGTTGCTCGAACTGTGCATGGGCCTGATGCTCCAGTGGATGGCGGAATATGCCCGCCGGCATTGTACCGCCGTACTGCCTTCCAAGCGGCACGTGGCTTTATCCTCGAATTCTCTCTCTTTCCCCCTACCTTGCCTGCCCAGGGCGTGCGCCTGTCTTCACGTTCCCCCGGCCTGATCAGCCCTCTGACTAGGATCACTCTGCCAACATTCCAACAATCTTAGCATCACCACGCAGCCGTGCGCTGCGGCTGCTGTGCATTTTCGATAGGAGGGAACCATGAAGATCCGATTGATCGAGCCCAAGGCTCCTGGGCTGAACGTTTTTGACCGGGCGCGGCTACCGCGCCTGGGCCTGCCGTTACTGGGCCGGCTGCTGGTCGAGCGCGGCCACGACGTGCGCATCTACGTCGAGACGCTGGCCCCGGTTGACTGGGCCGACGTCGCGCAGGCCGACCTGGTGGGCTTCTCCAGCACCACCGCAACCACGCCGGCGGCCTACGAGATGGCCGGGCGGGTGCGCGACCTAGGCATCCCAACCGTCATCGGTGGCTCACACGTCACTTTCCAGCCTGCCCTTGCGCTGCGCCACTGTGACTTCGTCGTGCGGCGAGAGGGGCAGGTGACACTACTGCAACTGGTGGCCGCGTTGGAGGGTAACAGAGATCCTGCTGGTATCGCGGGCCTGTCCTACCACGACGCAGCCGGGCGACCCGTGCACAACCCCGACCGTCCCTCTTGCACGCAAGAGGAATTCGCGGCGCTGCCCGCCCCTGCCCTGCACCTGATCGTCGGCCACGAGCGTATGACCAACGTGCCGATTATGACCCAGTGGGGGTGTCCCTACGCTTGCGATTTCTGCTCCGTCATCCGTATGTTTGGCCAGCGGGTGCGTGCCCGCTCTGTCGAGGATGTGCTGGCTGAGCTGGAGACCTATCGCGACCGCGGGCCGGTCTTCTTCTACGACGACAACTTCGTCGTGAGCAAAGCTCGCACCCGGGCCCTGCTGCGAGGGATGATCGAGCGCGGGCTGACGTCCTCGTGGTCGGCGCAGATGCGCGCCGAGGTGGTCTACAAGGATAAGCGGAGCAGGGAGTTGGACCACGACTTGCTCGGCCTGATGCGCGATTCCGGCTGCACGATGGTCTACTGCGGCTTCGAGTCAGTCAACCCGGCCACGCTGGCTGCCTACAATAAACGCCAGGAGGTGCGGGACATTCGGGACAGCGTACGTGCCTTCCACGACCACGGCATCCACGTGCATGGTATGTTCGTGCTGGGCGCAGACACCGATGATGTGGAGACCTTCCAGCGCACGGCGGACTTCGCGCTGCGGAACGAGATTGACACCGTGCAGTTCCTGATGCTCACCCCCTGCCCCGGCACGCCGTTCTACGAGCGTATGATCGCGCAGGGGCGATTGCTGACAGACGACTTGACCCTGTACGACGGGCACCACTGTGTCATCCAGCCAGCGCTGATGAGCCCGTATGAACTGCAAATAGGCACCTACCGGGCTATGGTGCGCTTCTACTCCGTCCGTCACGCGCTGCGCCTGATCGTCTCCAACGTGAGCCGCAACCTGCCCTTCTTCCTGGGGCTGCTGTGGCGTGAGCGGAGGCTGCGGTTGCAACTGCCGCGCGTGGCGCTGTCGTCGCTCCTTCCCTCCCGCCGGCCCGACGTATTGGCTATTCTGCAGGGGGCACTGTCGCGTGAGTCGTGGAAGCGTCTGCAAGACATGCTGGTGGTGCCAGTGCTGCGACTGTACGCGCGCGTCCACATCCGACAATGGGCGCGACAGGCGCGCTCGCGAGCTTACGTGAGGCACCTGCACCGGTTGATTGGGCCGCGCCGCCGGACGCCCAGCATGCCATAAGTAGACACGAGCGACCGAAACGACGTCAGGAACTTCCCCGCAGATATCAGTACTGCGGGGAAGTTTTTCTAATGTGATTTTAATGCAATGAAAATGAGTTTCCAACGTGTTTACTGGATAATAAGTGCACGCGAGACGTTTCGCAGTGCAGAGAAGTGAGGTGAAAGTTGTTAATACCACTGATTCAGGGGAAGGATAAGCAAAAACAGGGCGCTTGGGAGAGCGATCGGCTCCGTGACGGGATAGCCGTGTTGCCCCTGCGCAATGTGGTCGCCTTTCCATACGCATTGCTCCCGCTGGCAGTTGGCCTGCCGCGTTCCGTCCGTCTGCTGGAAGACGTGCTCGACGGCGACCATTTGCTGGTGTTGGTGGGGATGACCGATCCCGAGGTCAAAGAGCCTGGCCCCGACGGCGTCTATCAGGTGGGCACACTGGCTCAGGTCGAGCGGGCGTTGCGTGCCGATGGCGACAGCTACCAGATCGTGGTGCGTGGGCTGGCGCGGGTACGTGTCATCGAGTGGCTGACCGAGGAGCCTTACCTGAAGGCACGGGTAGAGCTGGCCCCAGAGAAGGCCGGGGAAGCGACCGAGATGGAGGCACTGCGGCGCGAGTTACTATCCGCTGCGCGGCGTCTGGTAGCCTTCTTCCCCCAGGTGCCCGAAGGCGTCGTGGATATACTGGATCAGGTCGCTGAGCCAAGTGCGTTGCTCTACGCACTGGCCTCCAATATCCGACTGGAGGCGGTCCAGGCGCAGGAGGTCCTTGCTGGCGATGATCTGGCGCTCCAGATGCGCGCGTTGCTGGCCGTCATGCAGCGCGAACTGGAGGTGCTGGAACTCGGCCGGGAGATTCGCGAGGAAGCCCAATCGGAGATGGAGAAGACACAGCGCGAATACTTCCTGCGCCAACAACTCAAGGCTATCCAGAAGGAGTTGGGCGAGGATGGCGAGGGATCGGAGGTTGAAGTCTACCGGCGCAAGGTAGAGGAGGCGGACCTGCCGGAGGAAGCGCGCAAGGAAGCTGAGCGGGAGTTGGACCGGCTGGCGCAGATGAATCCTCAATCGGCCGAGGCAGGGGTGATCAAGACCTACCTGGACTGGCTGACCGATCTGCCGTGGAACAATTTCTCGGAAGATAACCTCGAGCTGGCTCACGCCGAGCAGGTGTTGGACGAGGATCACTATGGTTTGGAGAAGGTGAAGGAACGCATCCTGGAGTTCCTGGCGGTGCGCAAGTTGCGGCTGGAGCGCGGCGTGGATGGGGATGACGAGCACGCGGCGGCAATCCTGTGCTTCGTCGGCCCACCGGGTGTGGGCAAGACCAGCCTGGGACGCTCCATCGCGCGGGCGCTAGAGCGAGAATTCACTCGTATGAGCCTGGGCGGCGTGCGCGATGAGGCGGAGATTCGTGGTCACCGCCGCACTTACATCGGGGCGATGCCCGGCCGCATCATCCAAGCCCTCAAGCGCGTGGGCACCCGCAACCCGGTCTTCATGCTGGACGAGGTGGACAAGATTGGTGCGGACTGGCGGGGCGACCCGGCCAGCGCGCTGCTGGAGGTGCTTGATCCGCAGCAGAACTACGCTTTCCGTGATCACTACCTGGACGTGGATTTCGATCTGAGCCAGGTGTTCTTCATCTGCACGGCCAATACGTTGAGCACGATCCCGCCTGCGCTGCGAGACCGCATGGAGGTGATCGAGATTGACGGGTACACCGAGTACGACAAGGTGCAAATCGCTCAGGGGTACTTGGTGCCGCGCCAGATCAAGGTCAACGGCCTACAGCCGGACGAGGTGGAGTTCACTGCGGAGGGGCTGAGGACCATCATCCGCGACCATACCCGCGAGGCGGGCGTGCGCAACCTGGAGCGGGAGATCGGGCGGGCATTGCGCAAGGTCGCCACGCGAATCGCCGCCGGCAGGGCTGAGTGCAGCGTAACGGTGGACGTGGAATGCGTGCGCGAGTTCCTGGGCAAGCCCCGCTTCCGCAACGAGGCACAGTTGCGCACGGAACTGCCTGGTGTGGCGACCGGCCTGGCCTGGACGCCTGCCGGCGGCGAGGTACTCTTCGTCGAGGCCAGGGTGATGGAGGGCAAGGGCGGCCTGATCCTCACCGGCCAACTCGGCGACGTGATGAAAGAGTCGGCCCGCATCGCGCTCAGTTACGTACAGGGCGAACTGGAGCGACTGGGGCTGCCTGAAGACGCATTGGAGGAAAGGACCATCCACCTACATGTACCCGCAGGTGCAATCCCCAAGGATGGCCCCTCGGCGGGTGTGACGTTGGTGACGGCGCTGGTCTCAGAGCTGACCCGGCGGCCCGTGCGCGGCGACGTGGGGATGACTGGCGAGGTGACATTGCAGGGGCAAGTATTGCCCATCGGCGGTGTCAAGCAGAAGGTGCTGGCCGCTCACCGGCATGGGTTGAAAGCGGTGATCCTGCCCCAGGCCAACGAGGTGGACCTGGACGACGTGCCGCAGGAGATACGGGACGAGATGTCCTTTGTTTTGGTCGAGCGCCTGGACGAGGTATTGGAGACGGCTCTCACGCTAGAAGTAGAATTTGGAGTGGGTGCCGAGGCAGTGGTGGGCGGCGACGGCCCCTTGCAGCCCGTTGCTGAGGTGCTTTCATAGGGAGCCACATGCTCAGCGGCCTCAAAAGCCCCGGAGTTTGATTCTCCGGGGCTTTTATGCACCGGTGTTCCTCCAGCCGTGGCGATATTACGCGCTCCGCCTGCGGCAGGCGACGAGTACAGCGCCCAGGCTCAGTGCCGGCAGGGCAAAGGTCGGTAGACAGCAGATCGATGGGCCTTTCTTCTCTTCCTCTGCTGGTGGAGGAGCAATCGGCAGTTCACCAGCTTCCGTTGGCGGAGGGGCAGGTGGCTCTTCGGTGGCGGTCGGTTCTTCAGTGGCAACCAGCTCCACAGTAGGGGTCGGCTCCTCGGTAGCCTCGATCGGTGCGCCACCCCACGTCAGCCAGAGCTCCTGTGAAGGTTCCTCCGCCGACAAGTCTATGTCCCAGGTAACGGTATTCTCCGCCTCATCGTAGGTACCGTTTTCCTGGGGGCCGTAGTCAGAAACGGGCGCTGGCGCAGTGACGCGGTAGTAGAAGTTGATGTCCATCGCCTCGAGGATCTGCCGCTGCATTTCCTCTTCCTCCGGGGTCAACGTCGCTTCCGGCTCCGACGTCGCCTCCATCTCCCCACTGCTCTCGGCTACCTCGCTGGCCATACTTTGTGTGTTGACGGTGATGTACATCGTCGTCATGTCGCTGGAGTGCTCGAACGAGATTGCGTCGGTTTCACCAAAGATCGGGTTGTCGCTGAGTTCGACCAACTCATCCAGCGAGCCGAAGGTCATAGAGGCGCGCACGCCGGTCAGTTCATTCTCCTCGTCCACGTACGTTTCGCAGGTTGCCCGTGGCTCCGCTTCGCAGAGCTCCCACGTGCTCTGCAATGGGTCCTCAACCTCTCCCCCCTCCTCGGGCGTCATGGACGTTATCATCTCATAGGTATCTGTGTCCATAGCGGTTATCGCGACCTTCTCACCACTGCCATCGGCGTTGATAATGTTCTGGACATCAAGAGTGATGCATCCGGTCAGCAGCAACACGGCGCTCAGACCGGCGAGCTGCCATAGTCTTCTGAACATGAGTCTCCTCCTGTTTTGGCTGCACCAGGCAACCGCTGCTCAAGAGCGACCTGGCGTCATACGGCGCCGCCGCCTATCATATCGAAGATTGTCTCTGGTCAGGGGGCACCTCCTTTCCAAAGGGTGGATCGTGCTTCTGGATGAAGGGGAAAGTGGCTAACGGTTGGCCCCGGCACGCTCCAGCACAGAGCGAACCGCCGCCAGCAGCTCCTCGGGCTCGAAGGGCTTGGTGATGTAACTTTCAACTCCCAGGTCCTTTCCCTTCAACACATCCTCCATCTCTGCCTTGGCGGTCAAGAATATGAGGGGGATAGGCTCCCATTCCGGCTGGGCGCGGATCGCCTCGCAGAAGGCGTACCCGTCCATTCTGGGCATCAGGATGTCCGTCACGATCAGGTCAGGGCGGCTCTCTTCCATCACCTGGAGTGCCTCCGCCCCGTCGGTGGCGGTGAGGACAGTGTAGCCCTCCACCTCCAGAATCTCTTGGACAGCCATCAGGAGGGGGCCATGGTCTTCTACGACCAGGATGCGTTGTTCACCCATATTCCTTGCTCCAAGGCTTCGATAATAGCGGCTAATGGCTGTCGGCTAACCTACTCGGCGAGGGGCAGCCGGATGGTGAAGGTGGTACCTTCTCCCACCTGGCTCTCCACCATCACTCGCCCACCGTGCAGTTCGACGATCTCCTCGACAATCGCCAGCCCTAGACCAGTCCCGGATATCTGCATCAGCCGCACTTCCTTCCCTCGGAAGAACCGCTCGAAGATGTGCGGTAACTCCTCCTCCGGGATGCCCATCCCGGTGTCCGCAACCATAGCCGTGGCCCAGACACGACCCTCCGTTTTCTCTCTCCCGGTGGACACTACAATCTTCCCCCCTTCCGGGGTGTAGTGGATCGCATTCTCCACCAGGTTGTTTAGCACTTGCATCATTCGCCTCGGGTCCACCAGCGCCACCGGCCCCGGCTCTGCTGGCCGATGCTCCAGCGTCAGCCCGTGCTCCTGGGCCAGCGTCTGATGGTTAACAGCGGTCGCCTCGGTCAGTTCGTTGAGGGAAATCGGGCGAGGCTTCATCTCTAACCGCCCGGCGTCAATGCGTGAGATCTGCAGGATGTCCTGTACCAGCCGCACCTGACGGTCTACCTCTTGTGTCAGTGTAGCCAGGTATTCTTCCCATTTCTCCGGCCTCCGCCGCATCAGTTCTGCGTACAGCTTAATCGTCGCGACAGGCGTGCGCAGTTCGTGGGAGACGTTGGAGACGAAGCGGGTCTTCATCCGATCCAGCGCCTTGAGGTGGCTGACGTCATGGACGGCCACGACCACTGGCTCCTCCTCCCTCTCCCCCACCACTGGCGCGGCGCTCAATTCCAGATCCAGCCCTTTCAACTCCAACATCTCCTCCGGCCGCTCTTCCGCCCGCACCGCCAGGTTGCGCACTGCCTCCCGCAGCCGGGCCGCATCCTCAGGCGAGAGGGTCTGGGTGAGCCACGCCTGTGCCACCGGATTGGCCTGGATGATTTGTCCTTCCGCGCTGGTGACGATGATGCCGTCGGAGGCGCTGCTCAGGATCGCCTCCAGCCAGGCATACTGGGCTTGGATCTGGGCAGTTCGCTCCTGCACCCGTTGCTCCAGTTGCTCCGCGTGGTTGTGCAGTTCCCGATACAGCCGGGCGTTCTCGATCGCGATCACCGCCGTTGTGGCCAACGACTCTACCAACGCCAGGTCTCCTGTGTCGAAGCGGCTGGTCTCTGTATCCATCACTTCGAGCACGCCGACCACATCCTGTTTGGCCCGCAGCGGGACGGCGAGCATAGAGCGCAGTCCTAGGCCGATTTGCTCATCTACCCCTTTGAAATAGCGCTCGTCGGCCTGTACGTCCGGCACAACCAGGCTCTCGCCACTGCGCACTACCCAGCCAGCGATTCCTTCTCCTGGTGTCAGGCGCCAGCCCCGCACGATCTTGCTTTGGGGGCCGGTGGCCTGCCGGCAGGCCAGTTCGCCTGTCACTGAGTCGGTCAGCCAGACGGAAGAGGCGGCCGCGTTCAGCAAACGGCACACCTCTTCCAAGACGGTGGCGAGCACTTGATCCAGGTCGAGGGTGGAACTGAAGGCCTGACTGGCACGGTTAAGCAACGCTAGTTCGCGGTTGTGCCGTGCCAGCGCTTCCTCGGCCTGCTTGCGCTCGGCCAGCTCTTGCTCAACTGCCCTATACAGCCGCGCGTTCTCGATGGCCACGGCAATCTGGTCGGCCAGGGTCTCCATCACCGTCACGTCATTCCCGCTGAAGGCGTTGAGTTGCGGGCTCTGGACATCGAGCACTCCCACGACCTCCCCGCCCACTCGGATGGGCACGCTCAGTTCGGAGCGGGTCGGGATCGCGTCAGGATAAAGATTGACGAAACGTGGCTCGGCGTCCACGTCGTTGGCCAGCAGCGTCTTGCCGTGGCGTCCCACCCAGCCGACCATGCCTTGACCCAGCTTCAAGTGGTGGTCGGGGGGGAACAGATGGGCAAAGTCACCAGCCCTGGCCTTCATCAGCAACTCACCCCGCTCGCGATCCAGGGCGAAAAGGGCCACGTGGTGATAGCCAAAGTTCTCCTGCACCAGGCGGGCGGCCCTGTCCAGCACACTGCCCAACTCCAGCACGGCCGCGATCTTTCCACCGATATCATTGAGCAGCGCCAACTGGGCCGCGCGTTGTGCCAGCGCCTCCTCTGCCCGCTTGCGCTCGGTGATGTCACGCACGATGCCGGTGAGGAAGGTTTCCCCTCCTGTATTCCAGGTAGCCCAGGAAAGCTCCAGGGGGAATTCGCTACCGTCTTTTCTCAGCCCGGCCATTTCAACTGTTTTTCTGGTCAGGCTTGACTCTCCTGTTGAGGCCACCCGCTTTATCAGCGTTTGGTAGGTTTCGTGAAATCGTTCGGGCATCATGGCGGTGATCGGCCTGCCGAAAGTTTCACTGGCCGAATAGCCAAAAACGATTTCTGCCGCCTTGTTCCAGAAGACTATGTTCCCATGGCTGTCAGCAGTGATGATGGCATCACTCGCGGTTTGCACTACGGAGCGGAAGCGTTCTTCGCTTGCCCGCAGTGCGGCTTGGCGGGCCTGGACAGCCTGGCTCATGTGCGCGAAATCCGCGGCCAGCGCGCCCACCTCGGCAAAGGCGGCCGGTATGGTGACCAGTGCCGCGCCCTGGGCAAAGTCGCCGCTGGCTACAGCGTCCACCCCCTGGCTCAGCCGGGCCAGTGGGGCGACGACGCGACGCTCTAATTGCCGCCTGAGGTGCAAGAGCACGGCCAGCCATACGGCCGGCGCGAGCAAGAGTGCAACACTCACTGCCCACATATAGGGGCCATAAGCGACGGACAAGGGCGTCTGCACGACGACAACCCATCCGGTGCGCTCCACCTGGGTGGCGCTGCCCAGGACGAGGGTCCCGGCGGTGGAGTAGGGTAGGGTCGCCTCACCACTCAGACCGCGCCGCACGATCTCCAGGTCGCCCACGTTGACCTGCTGGGCCACCAGGTCCGGCTGTGGATGGGCCAGTAGGGAGCCGGTACGGTCGGTGACGAAAACAAGGTATTGGCCTGGCTCGCGTCCGGCGGCGATGGCCTCACGTAGCGCCCCCATGCCGAGTTCGCCAACCATCATGCCGCCGTCGGCGAGCGGCAAGACCGTGTAAACCGCCGGCTGCCCGGTGCGCGGCGAGATGAAGGGCTCGGAGATCGTCACGTTGGTCTGCTCGCTGGCCTGCCGGAGATACGGCTGGCGCGACATGTCCAGCCCCTGGTGGCGGTGGTCAGGCGGTGCCAGCAGAGCGACACGGCCGCTCTCATCCAGCCGGTAGAGGGTGTCGAAGTACCCATACGATTGCCAGGTAGCCTGCATGTAGCGGGCCAATTCCTCCGGCGTAGACGCCTCCGCCACCTGTGCCACAGCGCCCAGCACCCGGCTGGCGTGCTCCAGGTAGTCGTCAACGGTGTAGGCCAGTGAGCGGGCCAGCAGCAGTTGCTGAGTCTCAAGGCTGCGTCCCCTCACGTAGGCGGTCAGCCCGACCGCCAGCAAGGTCACGATAAACGAGGGCAGGAACAGTCGCAAGAGCAAGAGGTGCAGCAATATCCTGTCCAGTGGACGAGGTTTTGATTGTTCCACTATTCTCCCTCCCTGCGGCAAGCTCAGGGCGCTGCCGGTTCCAGGGCAGCCAGAGTCACAAACTGCCCGTCCTGGATGGTGATCAAGAATTGGGTACGGACCACATCGCCGTATTCGTCCATCGAGATGGTTTCGATTCCTTCCACTGCCTGCCCGCCGTTCTGGATCAATGCCTCCGTCTGCGTCCAGCCGGAAGAAAACAGGGGTATCTGCCGGCCACTCATAAGTATCTCGCTGTTCATAGTCGTCACGCCCTTTTTGCTAACAGCAGGGGAGTCACATCGGGCTGTTCGAAGTGTATCACAACTGCGGGTGGCCTGTCAAGTGCTCGTATTCATCCAATGGGGAACGGGCTTGGATGTCTTGAAGAAGCACACGCTCCCCGTCCTCCTAACTTTGCGAGGCGGGGAGCACAAGGTCAGTGTATTCTATGCCCTCTTTGGCTTCCAGTACCCTCGGCAGGATTCGAACCTGCGACCTTCTGGTCCGCAACCAGACGCTCTATCCGCTGAGCCACGAGGGCACAACTCAATGCTGGACGCCTGGCGCTGGATGCTGGCTACCCGACCGTCATTCGGTATCTAGCGACCAGCATCAGACATCTAGAACAGGCGGGGAGGCAGGGATTCGAACCCTGGGTGGAGCTATTAACCCCACAGCCGCTTAGCAGGCGGCCCCAATCAACCACTCTGGCACCTCCCCACGTATCGCTACTCCGTTGTTTTCTTAATCCGTTGTTGGCGGAGGGAGAGGGATTCGAACCCCCGGTGACCTTGCGGCCACAACGGTTTTCAAGACCGTCGCCTTAGTCCACTCGGCCATCCCTCCGGTTCCGAGGGCGGTTCCCCCTGGCGTGTTAGATTCTACCACGCCAGGGAGCAACTGTCAATCTGCCAGGCCGCCGATGACCTCCACGCCCCCCATCCACGGCCGCAACACCTCAGGCACCACGATGCTGCCGTCCGCCTGCTGATAGTTCTCCATAATCGAGATCATCACCCGGGGCAAGGCCAACCCGGAACCGTTGAGCGTGTGCACAAAGCGGGGCTTGGCCCCCGGTCCTGGCCGGTAGCGAACGTTCGCCCGCCGCGCCTGGAATGTCTCGCAGTTGCTCAGGCTGCTTACTTCCAACCACTCCCCGCAGCCCGGTGCCCACATCTCGATGTCATAGGTCTTGGTCACGTGGAAGCTCAGGTCGCCCGTACACATCTGTACCAACCGGTGGGGGATGTCAAGACGGCGGCAGATATCCAACCCATCCTCAACCATTGCCTCCAGCTCGTCGTAACTGGTCTCCGGCGTGGTGAACTTGTACATCTCCACCTTATCGAACTGGTGCCCGCGCTTGATGCCACGCACGTCCCGTCCGGCGCTCATCTTCTCACGACGGAAACAGGCGCTGTAGGCTACGTAACGCAGGGGCAGTTCGTCAGCACCAAGAATCTCATCCCGGTGAAGGTTGGTCAGCGGAATCTCCGCCGTACCGATGAGCCAGAGATCATCCTCAACATCGCGATAAATATTGTCGGCGAGCTTGGGCAGTTGCCCCGCGCCCCACATACATTCTTCCTTGACGATAAAGGGAGGGTAAATCTCGGTGTAGCCGTGCTCTCTGGTGTGCACATCCAGCATCCAGGCGATGAGCGCTCGCTGCAAGCGCGCCCCGGCCCCGCGCAAGACGTAGAAACGACTGCCGGACAGTTTCACTCCCCGCTCGAAGTCGAGAATGCCCAGTTCCGGCCCCAAGTCCCAGTGAGGCACCGGCTCGAAGTCAAACTCCGGAAGCTCTCCCCAGCCTCGCACGACGACATTGTGTGTCTCGTCAGGTCCGACGGGCACACTCGCGTGCGGTAGGTTGGGCGCCGCCAGCATCGCCGTCTTGAGGTCAGATTCGACCTGGCGTAACTGGGCTTCGAGCTCACCTATGCGCCCGCCTACCTGTCGCATCTCGGCGATGAGCCGCTCCCGCTCAGCCTGATGCTGAAGCCGGCCGATCTCCTTGGAGACGCGATTACGCTCAGCCCTGAGCGCTTCGACCTGCGTGAGTAGTTCACGCCGCTGCCCGTCTAACGCTAGGATGTGATCTACCTGGGTCGGGTCCGCGTTCAGGCTACGCAGTGCTTCCTTGACTTGTTCCGGCTGCTCACGAATAAGCGCGATGTCGAGCATGTCATCTATCCCGCTTGCGCTCTCATTCTGCGGCGTCCCATTCCTTAACGACCTGGAGGAAGGTCTGGCGCAGCCGTTCGTCGGGGAGAAGGTTGACGTCGGTATAGCACACGCCATCCACCCAGATTTCCAGCCCACCGTCGGGTGCTGTTCCCAGATCCACGTCTATAGCTGCCAGAGCAGGGTCAGCACTAAGACGGGCACGGAGAATGTCCTCAATCTGCTCAGCAAAAGGAGCAGCAACTCGCTCACCCACGTCGTAGTCATAGAGCGTGATGCCCTCGCCATCCGCCTGGGTCGCAGCCACGGTCTCCGGCGGGAGTGTGCCTCTCATCCACCCTGGCTCCTCACCGGATGATTTGGAACGGGTCAAGACGACCAGCACACACACCCCGATCACAACAAGGATAGCCACACCGCCCGCTATCCACACTATCTCCGGAATTTCCATATCCCTACCCCCATAAGGTATGACTATAATCAAGGCCCCCTCACCTTTGGGACGAGGGGGGGCCATCTACGACGTGAAAAGATTATAGCACAGGCCGTGCGACCATGTCAAGCCAATCTGGCTGATGATTGCCTTGACAGTGACACATTAGCTGAGCTTTTTCCGGCGCAGTGTGGGACCTTGACAAAATAGTGTTTGTTTACCGGGTATGAGCGCCTGTAAGCGAACCAAGGCCGGTCCCTTCAGGCGTATCGGTGCCTAATCAACCGCTCCACATGTAGGTAATCACCAGAACACCTCTACCTGGTGTTGCCCACATTCAGAACGGGAGGCGGAAAGGACCCTCCCGCCTCACCGACACGCCCCCTCAGATAGTCAGTTCACGCTGGTTTGCGAGCCTTGACCCTGACACTGGCGACTTTGTGGTCGAGGGCATCGGGTGAGAGACCAATCTCGGCCAGCAACGCTTTCACGTCTTCCCACTCAGCAGCCTCGCCGATCTTCACGTAATCACGGGACAGAACTTCCACCCCTTCGAATCCTGCCGCGCGAATCTTGCTCAGATAATCCGACTCGTCGAGCGCGCCGGCTATACAACTGGCCCAGGCGTCCAGCCTGTCACGGATGGATTGGGGAAGTTCACCGTTGACCACGATGTCGGAGATAGTCATCCTGCCACCGGGCCGCAGCACGCGGTAAGCCTCGCCGAAGACCGCATCCTTGTCCGGCGAGAGGTTGATGACGCAGTTGGAGATGATGACGTCCACCGACTCGTCGGGCAGGGGGATGTCCTCCATCTCGCCGTAGCGGAATTCGACGTTCGTGGCCCCGATCTTCTTGGCGTTGCGCCGGGCCAGTTTGATCATCTCAGTCGTCATATCCAGCCCGAGCACCCGACCTTCCGGGCCGACTTTCTCGGCGGCCAGGAAGCAGTCAATCCCCCCACCCGACCCCAGGTCGAGCACCACCTCGCCCGGCCGGAGCTCGGCGATGGCTGTGGGGTTGCCACAGCCCAGCGAGACGTCGGTCACGCTGTCAGGCAGATCAGAGAGTTCCTCAAGCAAATAGGACTTGGCGGCATCTGTGATCTCAACGGCCGCTTCCCTTGGGCTACAGCAGCTAGTGGGTTGGCCGGGACCGCGCCCTGAGCCCGTCAAAGGGTCGCAACAGCTTGCCTGGGCTGGCCCTTCGACTGCGCTCAGGACAGGCTCCTCGATGAAACGGCGAGCGATATTTCCGTAGGTCTGGCGCACGGCTTCCTTGATCCTCTCATCAGTCTTAACATCGTTCATTTTCTCATTCCCCCCTCAACTATATATGTATTTAAATACGTCTATACATCACAGCAAAAAAAGAGTGCTCACATCTCGCACACCTCCTGCGCGTCAAACTTGGCGATGAGCCGACCGCAGCATTCAATCACGTTGTCGCGATTGATAGCGTAGAACACCTGCTTGCCCTCCTTGCGGCTGGTCACCAGGCCGAACTGCTTGAGGACGTTCAGGTGATGGGAGATCGTCGGCTGGGACATGGCGAAGGCATCCACGATGTCGCCGACGCACTGCTCTCCATCCAGCAACATCTCCAGGATTTTTTGCCGCGTGTCGTCGGCCAGGGCCTTGCAGAACTCCACGCAATCAATCGTCACCGCTCACCTAAATCTATAGATGCTTTTCAATACATCTATATAATACCACAGTTTTGAGGGCTTGTCAAGCATTGTTTTTCGCCACAGTTCGCAGACGTGAGAGCGCCAGAAAAGGCTCGTTAATAGTTGACAAAATTGCTCAATTGTTGTATAATCAGTGGCCATTGGAGGATGGTGTGATACGGATTTCAACACGCGGGCGGTACGCGCTGCGAGCGATGGTAGACCTGGCCCTGCACGCCGCCGAGGGGCCGGTCTTGCGCCAAGATATTGCCGAGCGGCAGGAACTCTCGGCCGACTACGTGGCCCAGTTGTTCCGGCAGCTCCGAGTTGCAGGGCTGGTGGAAGGGGTGAAGGGGCCGGGCGGTGGATACGTGCTCGCTCGCGACGCCGCGACGATCAGCGCGGGAGACGTGGTGCAGGTGGTGGAAGGTCCCGTTGCGGTGGTACACTGCGTCGTCTCGAGCGGCGAGCCTTCCTGCAAGCGTGTGGATCGCTGCGCGACCTATCTGCTTTGGAAAAGGCTGTCGGCAGTGATGGCTGACTTCCTGGACTCGATCACGTTGCAGGATTTGTGCGACGAGGCACAGCGCCTTCATCCATCTCCCCCAACGAGCGATGGGCGCGGTGCAGGAGGAAAACCCTTGTGTAGTACGTAGCACTCATCTAATGACCAAGACAGCTCAAGTATTTAGATTCAAAGGCTAAACTTTTGCGAGAAAGGAGTGCTACAATGACAAAGGTATACGATGACATCACCAGGACGGTTGGAGACACACCTTTGGTAAGGCTGAACCGGGTGACGGAAGGATTACAGGCCACGGTGTTGGCCAAGTTGGAATCCTTCAACCCGCTGAGTAGTGTGAAAGACCGCATCGGCGTGAGTATGATCGAAGCGGCGGAACGGGAAGGTCTGATTCGAGAGGAGACCGTGATCCTGGAGCCTACGAGCGGCAACACGGGCATTTCGCTGGCGTTCGTCTGCGCGGCCAAAGGGTACAAGCTCGTTCTGACAATGCCGGATACGATGAGCCTGGAACGCCGCCGCCTGCTGAAAGCATTGGGGGCGGAGCTGATCTTGACCCCGGGTGCGGAGGGGATGCCGGGCGCGGTGCGGAAGGCCGAGGAGTTGGCAGCACAGGATCCGCGCTACTTTATCCCCCAGCAGTTCAAGAACCCGGCCAACCCGGAGGTTCACCGGCGTACCACGGCCGAGGAGATCTGGCGCGACACCGACGGAAAGGTAGATATCGTGGTGGCGGGCGTGGGGACCGGTGGCACCATCACCGGCATCGCCGAGGTGATCAAGGGCCGGAAGCCCGGTTTCCGGGCCGTCGCTGTCGAACCATCCGCCTCCCCGGTACTCTCCGGCGGCGAGCCTGGCCCGCACAAGATTCAGGGGATCGGTGCGGGCTTCGTCCCCGACGTACTGCGTGTGGATCTGGTAGACGAGGTGATCCAGGTAACGAACGAGGATGCCGCGGCCACGGCCCGTCGGCTGGCGAAGGAGGAGGGTATCCTGGCGGGCATCTCTTCTGGTGCCGCCGCCTTTGCCGCTCTGCAAGTGGCGGCCAGGCCGGAGAACGCAGGATGGCTCATCGTCGTCATCCTCCCCGATACGGGAGAGCGGTATCTGAGCACGGGACTCTTCAACAGTGAGTGAACGTGCCCGCCGCTGGAGCACTGAATTCGATCCCGGGGGCGAGGTGAAGGCCTCGCCCTCGGGCAGGAGGGTTTTTTGACCGCGAATGCACTAGACCGCTATTCAAGACAAGTTCTCCTCCCCGAGATTGGAGCCACCGGCCAGGAAAGGCTCCTGGCGTCGTCCGTGGCGGTCGTCGGTTGCGGGGCATTGGGGACGAACATCGCCGACGGGCTGGTGCGGGCCGGCATTGGAAAGGTCAGGATCATAGATCGAGATTACATCGAACTGAATAACCTGCAACGGCAGGTTCTCTTCGACGAAGGGGATATCGCCAAGGGGCTACCCAAGGCCATCGCCGCCGCCGAGAAGCTGAGAAAGGTGAACTCTCAGGTTGAAGTGGAACCCATCGTCGCCGACGTCAACCCCGATAACGTCGAGCGGTTGATCGGTGACGTGGACTTAGTTCTGGACGGCACGGATAACTTCGAGACCCGCTTGCTGGTCAACGATGCCTGTGTCAAGCACAACATTCCCTGGATCTACGGAGCGGTGATCCGCACCTACGGGATGACGATGAGCATCGTTCCTCACCAAACCCCGTGTTTCCGTTGTTTCCTGCCGGAGATGCCGCTGCCTGGAAGCGTGCCCACCTGTGACACGGTCGGGGTGCTGGGCGCGGCGGCGAGCGTCATCGGTTCGCTGGAAGTGGCCCAAGCGCTCAAGTTCCTCACGCATCGAGAAGAGCCGCTTCAGATCAGGCTCATCTACATCGAGGTTTGGACAGGCATCTGGGAAGAGATGCAGATGCGCAAGAACGAGGCCGCCTGCCCGGCCTGCGATCTGGGGCAGTACGAGTTTCTGGAAGTCCGGGGAGGCCATAGTGTCACCACTCTCTGTGGCCGGGACGCGGTACAGATCAGCCCGCGTGAGGGAGTCGCACCCTCTTTCCCGCAACTGGCCGACCGACTGCGCGCTGTCGGCGAGGTCTACTACAACGATTTCTTGCTGCGCTTTCGCGCGGACGGCTATGAATTGACCATATTCCCCGACGGCCGCACCATCGTGAAGGGCACGGGTGACGAGGCGGAGGCCAAGAGCGTGTATGCTCGGTACGTTGGTCTGTGAGATTTGTCGGAGGGACTGCAGTGAAAGTAAAATGTTCGAGCGGGTGAGAGAGGACATTCAAACCGTCTTTGCCAAGGACCCGGCCGCCAAGACTGTATGGGAGGTACTACTCTGTTATCCGGGGCTGCACGCCGTCTGGCTACACCGGTTGGCCCATTTCCTGTGGCAGCGCAGGCTCCTATTCCTGGGCCGAGTGGTCTCGCACGCCAACCGCTGGCTGACCGGCGTGGAAATCCACCCCGGGGCGCGCATTGGTCGCCGCTTCTTCATTGACCATGGGATGGGCGTGGTGATCGGAGAGACAAGCGAAATCGGCGACGACGTGCTGATATATCAGGGGGTCGTGCTGGGAGGCACGCGTGCGGAGAAGACGAAGCGACATCCCACCATCGGAGACAAGGTCGTCATCGGCGCCGGTGCGACGGTCCTGGGCCCGATCACGGTGGGTGATAACGCCCGGATTGGCGCCGGCTCGGTGGTGATCAAGCCGGTGCCAGGTGGCGCGACGATCGTAGGCGTGCCAGGCCACATCGCGGGTGGTCGGCGCTCGAAAAAGCCCAGCGTGGACCTGGAGCACGGCTGGTTGCCTGACCCGGTGTTGCGGACGCTCAGCGAGACGCTGGACCGACAAGGCCGGCTGGAGGAACGGGTGCGAGAGTTGGAGCACGTGCTTTCGCGCGTCCCCCCGCCGCCCGCCAAAGAATCCGATATCCGCGAGGCCCTGCGGGAGGTGATTGATCCCGAGGTGGGCACCAACGTCGTGGACCTGGGGCTGATCCGACAGATCACGCTCAATGGACGGGGCGTGGAAGTGCGTATGGTGTTGACCTCTCCCGAATGTCCGCTGGCGGGGCACCTCGTCGAGCAGGTCCGGCGCAAGGTCAGAAGTGTGGCGGGCGGCGAGCCAGTCGAAGTGGTGCTCCTGGACGAGACCTGGAGTTGGAACGACGCTGCCCCACGCTTACTTTGGGGGGATGGGATATGAAACGCATCTCTATTCAACCTGTGACCAACGCTATCACCTGGGCGAACCGCTGGGATCACTTCCTGGCGCGCTGGGGCGTGAACCGCAGCGGACATCGGGTTGAGCCGGGGCTGTACGCTTTGGGCAATCCCACGCCGGATTTGCCCGTCTTTGTGACCGCCAACTACACGCTCAGCTTCGACGCGCTGCGCTCAGCGCTGGCTGGAATTGACGGCTACATTCTGGTGCTGGATACCCAGGGCATCAACGTCTGGTGTGCGGCTGGCAAGGGCTCCTTCGGCACCGACGAATTGGTGCACCGGATCGAGGAGACCGGTCTCAGCAACGTGGTCAGCCATCGTGTGCTGATCCTGCCCCAATTGGGCGCAGCTGGCGTCGCCGCGCACGAGGTCAAGAAGCGGTCGGGGTTCAAGGTCGAATACGGCCCCGTACGAGCGGCCGACCTGCCAGAGTATCTCCAGACCCACCGGGCCACACCGGAGATGCGCCGGGTACGCTTCACCCTGCGTGATCGCCTGATCCTGATTCCGGTGGAGCTGGTTCACGTCCTGCTGCCGCTGTTGATCGCGACGGTGGTCGTGTTCCTCGTCAGCGGCCTTGGGGCGTCTATGGCCGTCGCCGCGGCCATCCTGGCCGGCGTAGTCTTGTTCCCCATCTTGTTGCCCTGGCTCCCGACCCGCGACTTCAGCAGCAAGGGGTTCATCCTGGGCGGCGTGGTGGCGCTCCCCTTTTGCGCTGCGGCGTTCTTGCGTAGCCCGGACGCAGTGTGGTGGCTGCGAGTCAGTGGAGCGCTGACGTACTTGTCCTTGCCCCCGGTGACCGCTTACTTGGCGTTGAACTTTACCGGCTCGACGACGTTTACGTCTCGAACCGGGGTCCGGCGCGAGATATTCACCTACGTCCCCATCATGGCCTGGATGTTTGGGATGGGTCTCGCGCTGACTGTTGTCCTTATCCTGATTTGAGTGCAGGGGGATCACAATGATTGATGCTTCTCCACTGAACACACTCCAATACGATCCGGAGCTGTGCATCGGCTGCGAGATGTGCGTCATCGTCTGCCCACATGGAGTGTTTGCAATGAACAGCCGCCCTGTCCTGAGCCTGCCGAAGGGCATGGCCCGGCTCGTCCACCCCGAGGCGTGCATGGAGTGTGGGGCCTGCCAGCTCAACTGCCCGGCAGGTGCAATCACGGTGGATAGCGGCGTGGGGTGTGCTGCCGCCATGATGCGCGCTGCTGTGCTCGGAAAAAGAAGGGCTTCGTGCAGCCCTGAAACTGAATTGCCATGTTTAGACTTTGAGAGGAGGTGAGTGACAATGGCCAAGGACGTGGTATGCGGTATGGAGGTCGATCCGAAGACCGCTGCCGCCAAGACGGAGTACAAGGGCAAGACATACTACTTCTGTGCCCCAGGGTGCAAAGCGGCCTTCGAGAAAGACCCGCAGAAGTACCTCAAGGGCAAGGGCGAGGGTGAACACGCACACTGAGTATGGCGCAGCAGGGGGTGGCGGGTCATTTCCAGGCCCGCCGCCCCACCCAATGGAATCAGGCGGCAACTGACCGTAACGGAGCCCCTGCCAAATGCACCATAAAATCATGAGCCCCAAAGCAATCGCTTTGCTTTCCGGCGGGCTGGACTCCACCCTGGCGGTGAAACTGATCTTGGATCAGGGCATCGCGGTGGAGGCTCTGAACTTTGTCACCCCCTTCTGCAACTGTAACCGCAAAGGGAGGTGTGAGGCCAAGCATGTCGCCGACGAGCTTGACATACCCTGCAAGACCATTGCCATCACAGACGAGTTCTTCCAGGTTATCAGGAACCCCAGGCACGGCTATGGCAGCGGGATGAACCCCTGCCTCGACTGCCGCATCCTGATGTTCTCCCGGGCCAGGGAGCGGATGGAAAAGATCAGCGCTGCTTTCGTTTTCACTGGCGAGGTGCTGGGGCAGCGGCCGATGTCCCAACACCGGCGGGCTATGCGCACCATCGAGCGTGAATCGGGCCTGGACGGACGGCTGCTGCGTCCTCTTTCCGCCCGGCTGCTTGAGCCTACTCTCCCTGAGAAAGAGGGCCTCGTGGACCGCGAGAAACTCCTGGCGCTCCAGGGACGCTCCCGCAAGCCGCAGATGGCCCTGGCCGAGGAGTTGGGCATCAGCGATTACCCCTGCCCGGCAGGCGGGTGTCTGCTCACCGACCCCGGCTTTGCCCGGCGGATGCGGGACCTGATGCGTTTCCGCCCGGACTTCGATCTCAACGACATCAACCTGCTGAAAATTGGCCGGCACTTTAGACTTTCGCCCCAAACCAAAGCGGTGGTGGGACGGAACGAAGAAGAAAACCACCGCCTCCTGATCCTGGCCCGTCAGCGCGATCTCCTCTTCGAGGTCAAAGGCTGTGGCAGCCCGGTCACACTTCTGCGGGGTGAAACAGACGTGGGCGAACTTTGTGCCGCGATCACGGCACGCTACAGCGACGCGCAAGGCGGTGAGGTAGAGGTGCACTACGGAGCAGACTATGCCGCGTTGAGTGAGGTAATCCTGGTCTCGCCACTAGGCGAGGATGATCTGACCAGGCTGAGAATCTAGAATAGAGGACGAGGGGGTATCTTGATGTCGAGGAAGGAAAAGCGAGGGGGCAAGAAGAATAGGAAACGTGCGCCGGCAAGATCACAGAGTAAGACAGGCTTGTACGTGGCCCTGCCGCTGCTGGCGTTTGCGCTTCTCGTCGTCGGAGGTTGGGTCCTCAACCGGCGCCAGTGGTGGTATGAGGGAACTAAGGCAACGATGCGGGCACAAACGCCGAGAGGCACGTCTTGATGGAAACCCCGCACATCTCTCTGTTCTTGGCCCTCAGCGCCGGAGTGCTCTCCTTCGCTTCACCGTGTGTGCTGCCTTTGGTGCCGGCCTACCTGGGCTATTTGAGCGGAGCGGCCCTCACCTCGGACGATCAGCCGGCTACCCGCAGATGGACTACTTTCCTACACGCATTGGCCTTTGTTGTAGGGTTCTCGGTCGTCTTCACCGCACTGGGTGCTTCGATGGGTATGATCAGCCATCTGCTCTACAGCTTGCGGTCTATCTTTCAGAAAATAGGTGGCGTCGTCCTCGTCATCTTTGGCCTGCATACGATGGGCTTGTGGAAAATCCCGTTTTTGTACAGAGAATGGCGTCTCCAGGTAGATTTGGCGAGAAGGTGGGGACTGGTATCCTCATTCCTCGTGGGGACCATCTTCGCCGCCGCCTGGACACCCTGCGTGGGGCCTATCCTGGCGGGCATCCTCATCCTGGCCAGCACGGGCGGTTCGGTTGGGCAAGGGGCGTCGTTACTCTTTGTCTATTCCCTGGGACTTGGTATACCCTTCCTGCTGGTCGGTCTGTCGCTCGGTTGGGCTACCCCCTTATTGAGACGATTGAATCGTCATGGGCAAGCGATATCCATCCTGAGCGGCATACTCCTGACGGCGATGGGGTTTCTCGTTTTCACCGATACGCTTTTCAAGTTGACCGGTTATCTGTCGCGCTATGTCAGCCCACTTCTGGGCAAATAAAAAAGGCCGTCCCGATGGCCCGGAGGAGCCAATGCTGGACAGGGTCGAATAGGCGGGCAGCAGAGTTACTGGCAGGGGCCTGGGATGCCCTGCACATGCCGGAGGTGAAGAATGACAGTGGACAGAGAGGCTTTGCAAAGGCAGATTGACGCGCTGGCGCAAGAGGAGAATGGCACGCGTATCGTCCGCCTCCAGCAGGTGCGCGAGTTGGCCACCACAAACGAATGCTCGATTCGCGACGTGGAACTGGCAGCGCTAGAAATGAGTGTCGTTCCCTGGCGCTACGTGCGCAACCTGGGGACGGTGGGGCTTGAGGGACAGATCAAGCTTTTGCAGGCCACGGTGGCGGTCGTGGGGTTGGGAGGGCTGGGGGGATACGTGGTGGAGGCACTGGCTCGCATGGGGGTGGGGCGGCTGATCCTGATAGATGGCGACGTTTTTGAGGAGCACAACTTCAACCGACAGGTCCTGAGCAGTGAGGCCAAAATGGGCATGAACAAGGTTCAGGTTGCCCGACAGCGCGTTGCCGAGATCAATGGGGCAGTGGGAGTGACCGGCCACGCGGTGGTGCTCACCCGCGAGAACCTACCCCAACTTCTGGAGGGAGCCGACGTGGTCGTGGATGCCCTCGACCGGCTGCCCATCCGGCTGATCTTGCAGGAGGGAGCGCAGGCGCTGGACATCCCGATGGTGCACGGAAGCATCGCAGGGTTCCTGGGACAGGTGATGACCATCTTCCCCGGCGACCCCGGCCTGATCGGCCTGTACGGAGGGCAGAGCGATCTCCCGGAGCAGGGGCTTGAGGCGCAACTGGGCATTCCGGCTGCGACGCCGATGGCAGTGGCGGCCTGGGAGATACACGAGGTCACAAAGATTCTGGTTGACCGGGGGGAACTGCTGCGACACCGGCTGCTGGTGATGGATATGGAAGCGGGCACGATGGAGGTCCTGCAACTGGGGACAAGATAACGCTCTCCGCCATCGCAGGAGGATGGAGAGGCGTCAGGTTGGCCCGGTAGGGGGACCAGAGAGGCACCGCTGCTTCAGAGAGTGATTATCTGCATCACCTCACTCCCCGGTCAGCGCGGGTTGATCACTGGCGGCCGGCAGGTAGGCGAAGAAGGAATTGGGCGATACGGGGATGACGTGTTGTTCGAGCGCATACTCGAACAAGGGGTGGCGGTGGCTCTGGCGGATGCGCTGGACACCGGTGATGCTCAACGCAACGGAAGGTCCAAGATTGAGATTCACTACCGGACACTTTCTGCCAAGCGGGGCATCTGAAAGGCCACAGGGATGCGGAAATGCTCATTCAAGAAGTGATCAAGCAGGTTCAAGCCGAGTTGGAAGAGGCTCAAGTCACAGCGATCAAGTGGCACGGGGCAAGATGACCGAACAAGAGTACGATGAACTGATAATTGAAACTGAGGAAGGCCGTCAGTATTGGGAGTCTGAACTTGCCCGACTTAAGGAACTGAGGGATAATCAAGACAAGGTACAAGCTGGTATTGATTATGTCAGTCGGCTAACGGCAAATATCGAGAAGGTGCTATCCATTACAGACATCCCGCCCGATGAACTGAAGAAACTGCCAGAGGAGAAACGCAACGAGGTATTGAAGACACGTCAAGACGTAATTAGAGTACTCGGAGACCCTTTCATAATCTGTCCAAAAGACGTCACTACTCAGCCTGAGCAGCGT
>JBHIET010000041.1:0-28819 GCA_046760785.1 Anaerolineae bacterium
GCCCCGCGCTGGCACCGGACAAATTGGGAACGAACTTGCGGAAGGCTGTACTAAGCCTAGATTTCGCACTCCGCTAGCAGCTAAATCAGGCCCGTCGCCCTTCGATACGGCTTTCGACCTACCCTTCGTCTACGCTCAGGACGTAGCTCAGAATGCGATTTGGTTATGATCTGTGCTACTGTTGTTATGATTTCCAGGGGTGCGAAAAACAGGCTAAGTTATCGCAGTTCGATCGCCTCTCCCGGACATTGTAACACGCAGGCGCCACAGGCGATACACCGCTGTGCGTCGTGAAAGACCGCCTTGTGATGCTCCCGGTCCGGCGTCCAGCAACCCACCGGGCACACATCGTAGCAGGTCCAATCTCCTATGCAGCGATCAGGGTCGAAGTGGATGCGGAGATAGCGCAGCTTGCGGGCCAGCTCCGCGTGTTCGCTCAGCGATTTCCAGAAGCTCATTGCTCACCCACCTACCAGTTTACCAACCGGCTGCCTGCCAGGTAGACCGCCAGCAACACCGTCCCGATCACTCCCTCCCACACCCAATTGGCTTGCTCGCCCCGCATCAGCGGACTCATGCCCTGGAGTTCTGCGCCGGTAAAGACCGCCAGCCCCACCAGCCCCACCGTCCAATTGAAAAGGCGGCGCGGCGGCAGGTGCCCCCCCAACGCCGAGTAGATGGCCAGCCCCGCCAGCGCTAGAGCAGCCAGCGGCACGCTCTTGGCCAGTCCGTCCCGTCCCGGCAGCCAGGGCAGCACTACGGCGTAGAACAGGGAGAGACCGAGGAGGGCAGCCGTCACCGGCCAGAACATCACTCGCCAGAAGATGGCAAGTGGCACGAGGATGAGCAGTCCGTAGAAGCCCAACGTCACCAGTGCCATCTCAATGCGCTCCCGCAGCGGAAAGGTCAGCCAGCGCATGGCGTCGGACTTCCGGCGACCGGCGGCTAGGTAGGCGGGGATGTCGCGGGCGCGGGCTGGGCCCCAGTGCACGGACCAACCGGTCTCCCGGTGCACTCTCCCGCCATCCACCCCGCAGGCGGCCAATTGCGGCAGCACGAGCGCACGATGGTCTACGACCTCCTCGACGCCACTGCTCTTCACGGCGGCGATCACTTTTTCAGCGGTAAAGTAGCCGCCCCCGGCCGCACACCAGACGTTGATGCCGGCCGAGTCGGCCACCAACAGCCAGCAGTCCCCCCGCCCGTCCAGTTCCCGCACCACCCGCCGCACCGTCAGATCGAAGTTGCCTGTCACCAGCACCGGCGACCCCCGGTTGGGCTCGCCCACACGGTAGAGGCCGGGCCGCACCTTGGGATACGGGGGGATGATGCGGAAGAAGACCGCCCACAGGTCCACCAGCAACGAGCGCAGCGTGACCCGGTGGGTTAGGCGGGGGATCGGGGGAGGGGCAAGCCCTCCCCCTACCTCCTCGGCCGGCCGGGCGACGAAGAGTTGCAGGCTGCCCCCCAGGTACGAACTGGCGACCCGTGGGGCGAAGCCGGCCTCGGTCAGAAGTGTGGGGAAGCCGTGCAGCGCGTGAGTGGTGGTGCGGGTCAGCAGCCAGGTGACGAGGGCCAGCGGCAGTCGCACGGCAGCCCACGCCAGGCGCGCCAGTATCCCCTCTGGCACGACCTCGTCGGCGATGGCGAGCCGGCCGCCAGGGGCGAGCAGCCAGCGCGCCGCCTGTAACACATATCGCTGTTCATCGGGCGGAAGTTCGCTGAAGACCAGCGTGCTGACGATGAGGTCGAAGGTCCCGGGAGAGAAGTGGTCGGCGATGAGCGAGGCGTCGAGATGATGTAGCTCGACTTGCTCTTCCAATCCCTCAGCAGCGATTCGTTCTCGCGCCACCTCCAGCATTGTGACCGAAGCGTCCACTCCGGCTACAGTCGCGCCTCGCCGGGCCAGCATCAGTGCCAGCGTCCCGGTACCGCAGCCGATTTCGAGGACCCTTTCGCCTTCGTCCACCATCTCGGCGATGTGGGCCTTCACGCGCACGTCGCATCCCAGCGTCAGCAGCCTGAGACCGCGGTCATAATCGGCCGGGGTGGTCTCCAACCATTTCATAAAGACGGTGGCCATAGGCTACTCCTTGTCCTTCTCCTCCTGCTGCTCGATGATATCCTGGATTTCTCGCTCCAGCTTCTGGCCGGCAGCGAGGATGTCTATCAGTTGGTCTTCGATCTCTTGATCGTCTTCGGGGCGCGTCTCCCATGCTCCCTGGAGTGCCTCGTTCATGCGCGCCAAACTGCGAGACATAGCGGCGAAGACGTCCTCGGCCGTCATCTCACGGGAGACCAGCTTAACACGTGGCCCGCTGTAGAAACCCAGCGACTCCATCTCTCGCTCCATCTCCTCCGCGAGTTCCGGGTCGTCCTCGAATCCCTCCGTGTGATCCACACCCGGTGTGAACTCGAAGCGTTCGTCGTCCGTGAGCATGCGATGGAAATCTTCTAACTCGACGTCCAGTGCCAGCCCTTTCCCCTGGAGCATCAGCCACAGTTTCTTGACCGGCACATAGAAGTCGGGGTCGGTCTCCAGAATCTCGATTGTTTGAGTGATGATGCGGTCGTCCATTGCTTATTCCTCCCTCCCGTTCAAGTAGACAGTACACATAAGTAACTTGACAATGTCACATTTGGCCAAAGGCTCTCAGCCCTTGTCCCCAAGGGCGTGTTCTGCGGGCAAATCTCGTTTGAGACGCCCCCGAGGCTTCGTCCTGAGGCTCAGCCCGAAGGGACGGGGGCTACGAGCACCGGCGAGCAAGTGCAGCCGGCTTTATGTTAATCTGACATTGTCAAAGTAGATAGGCACACAGGGGGACCTAGAGTATCCCAATGTCCTTGTCTACTTGTATCCTCGTGTACTTACAGACTGTAGCTCGCGCCAGGTTTGAGCACGACCGGTTCGGCGGATGTTTCGGCCCGTACCCGCTCGGCCCAGGCGCGGGGGTCCTGTTTGATGACGTCGAAAGTGTTATAATGGATGGGGATGACGACCCGGGGTTCGAGCAACTTGACCGCGCGGAGAGCGTCGTCCGGCCCCATGGTGAAATTATCCCCGATGGGCAGGGCGGCCAGGTCAATCCCCTCCTCGCCGATGAGACGCATACTGTAGAAAAGCCCGGTATCGCCAGCCAGGTAGATTTTCTTGCCCTCGGCGGTCAGCAGCAGTCCGCAGGGGTTGCCGCCGTAGGAGCCGTCGGGCAGGCCGGAGCCGTGATGGGCGATGGTCAGCTTGAGATAGCCGAAGGGATGCTGGAACCCACCGCCGATGTGCTGAGGGTGGATGCGGGTCACGCCCTGGGCCTGGAGCCAGTTGCAGATCTCGAAGTTAGAGATGACCAGGGCCTCAGTTCGCTTGGCGATAGCGACCGTGTCGCCGATGTGATCCCCGTGGCCGTGGGTAACCAGGATGTAGTCTGCCTCAACGGCGTCGGCCGAGATGGGAGCGAGGTCGTTGCCGGTGAGGAATGGATCTACCAGGATCCGTGCACCTCCGACGTTTAGAGCAAAGACGGCGTGTCCGTACCAGGTTAGTTTGACAGTCATATCTTATTCTCCTTGTTGGTTATGTGGTGAGATCTGGGCCAAATCCGGCTGTTGCGGTGGAGGATTGAAATGAACTATATCCCCTGTGAAGAAGTATATCCTACGAACAAAGAGATGTCAATATGCGCGCGGACTTGGCAACAATGTGACATTGGTAATACTCCAGATAGGTAGCTTGGGGGATTGACAGGTGCCATGGAGTTGTGGTATAGTAGCATTTAGCAGAAACGCTTATCTTGACAATGGCACATTCGGTTTCCCGGCGACTGAAAGCCTGTGCTGAGCGTAGCCGAAGCATCGTGGGCAACTGCTGCCAGGTCCGCCCTCGCGGACTGGTCCGGTCGCCGGAGGGCGACTTTGCAGACGTAGCACGCGGTGCTCGCCCTGAGCGCAGTCGAAGGGCAACCGCCGTGCGGTGGAAATGTGCCATTGTCGAACTAAACGACTATGATCGTTGGGTGAAGTATGGGACTGGATCGAAGGAATAAACTGGCAGAAACCGGAGAAGAAATAGATGGCGAGGAATACCTGCTGACCAAGGCGGCTGAGCAGGGCTTCGTCACATACAATGACATCCTGACTGCTTTCCCGAAGGCTGAAGAGAACATCGAGGAACTGGAGGACATCCTGACTACTCTCATCGAGACCGGCATCGAGATAGGCAAGCCGGAAGGAGAAGAGGGAGAAAAGCAGGCAGCAAAGGAATCCGAGGTACCTAGTCCGATTGGTGCAACAGCCGACCAGGAAGCGTACTTCAGTACTGTTGAGATAGACGATACGATCGGCCTTTACCTCAAGGAGATTGGCCGGGTGCCGCTACTTACGGCTGAAGAGGAGGTTATGCTGGCCAAACGAATGGAGGCTGGTCAGATTGCCCAGGAGCAGTTGAGGCAGGACGGTCGCAATCCTGAAGAGCGGGCCGAACTGCAACGTATCATACAGGACGGCCTGGCTGCCCGTGAGCACCTCATCCGTGCCAACTCTCGGCTGGTGATCAGTGTGGCCAAGAAGTACATTGGCCGGGGTGTGCCTTTCCTTGACCTGATCCAGGAGGGCAACATCGGGCTTATACGCGCTGCGAATAAGTTCAACTACCGGCTGGGGCACAAGTTCTCAACCTACGCAACCTGGTGGATCCGGCAGGCGGTCACGCGCGCGATCGCCGATCAGAGCCGCACCATCCGCGTCCCGGTCCACATGGGCGACCAGATCAACAAGCTCCTACGGACTTCCCACCGGCTGACCCAGGAACTGGGGCGCGAACCGACCTCCAAGGAGTTAGCCGCCTCGATGGAGATTCCCACACGCAAGGCCGAGGAGATGCTGAAAGTGGCCCGCCGTCCTCTCTCGTTGGAGATGCCCACCGACGACGAAGGGGATAGTGAGCTGGGCGATTTTATCGAGGATGAGGATAGCCCGGCTCCGGATGAGGAGGTGACTTCTGCAATGTTGCGGGAGTTGCTGCGTCATACTCTCCAGGATCTCCCGCCACGTGAAGTACGCATTCTGCAACTGCGTTACGGGCTGGTGGATGGTGAGACCTACACGCTTGAAGAGGTTGGCAAGAAGTTGGGAGTGACCCGTGAGCGGGTGCGCCAGATAGAAGCCCAGGCGCTCAGCCGACTGCGTCATCCTAGTCACTCCCGCAAGCTGCGCGACTATCTGAAAAAGTAGTGGCCTGCTGCTAGCGCTCACTCTATTAAGTTCAGGAGCGAGGCGCCGGGTATAACTCGGGGCCTCGCTCTGTATAGGGCAGGGTTCTTCACTGTTTGCGGTCTGTTCTCTTGTGTGTTAAAATAACCGGGTGTGCTGGAAATGTTCCAGCGCGCTGATGTCCAATGCCACTGTTCCTTGCTCTCACCTTCATCCTGCCGCTGCTGGGTGCAGTAGGGATTCTTGGCTTATCTCTCGTGCCTCGCCTCCGTCCCTACATTCATTACGTCGCCCTGGCGGCAGTTGGCTTTACCACCATCCTGGTCTTGACATTCAGATGGTCAGACCCGGTGATGGGTGTCCCCTCTTTGTGGAAACCCGTCTCACTGTTCGGCGCCACGCTGACCCTGCAGAGCGATGTCATGGTGCAGCCGTTGGCTTTCGCGCTGGCGCTGGCAACTTGCGGCGCGGCCCTGGTGGCTCTTGGTCGCACGGTTGAACTGTCCTCGCGACTCGCGGCTTCGCTGCTGGCTTTGCTTTCCGCCGGCTTTGTCTCCTTATGGGCGGCCAATCCCCTTACAATGATCGTCAGTTGGGCTATCTACGACCTGCTGCAGGCCGCAGGGTACATCGCCGCCGGTGGCTCGGTGCGGACTGCTGTTCGTGGTCTCGTCTTCGGCAGTGCAGCGACGCTGCTTCTGTGGGCCGGGACGGTGTTGTCCTACGGCGGAGCGAGCGGCAGACTGTGGTCACTGGTGGTTCCTGGCAGGGTGCAACTGACACTGTGGGCAGTGGCCGGCGTCCTGCGGCTGTGGGTGTACCCGTTTCACCTTGCCACTCCGGACGACCTCGACAGTGTCCCCTCTCTCGCTGTCCTTCTTCTCCTCGAGCCTACCACAGGCTGGGGACTGTGGCTTCGGCTCGCCTCGGCAAATGGCGGCGCTATCCCCGGTGACGCGTGGGTGCCGGGTCTGGCGGCGGTCACCCTGGCCGTGGGTGGTTTTCTGGCCTGGTCATGCAAGCGCCCCCGCTCTATGTTGCCGTGGATTGGGATGGGAGTGACCGGGGCGGTGCTGCTAGCCGCCGTGATGGCGGGGGAAAGCGCCACAACCGTCATGTGCGCTGGCAGTGTAACCTGGGTACTGGGAGTGAGCGTGCTCTTCCTGAGCGATGGCCTACGAAAGGAAGCGGTGTGGTGGTCTTTTCCCACACTAGTTGGAGCGTTGGCGCTGGTAGGAGCGCCTCTTACACTGGGGTTTGTGGCGGAATCAACTCTGCTGGGAGGACTGGCGCAGGGAGGACGCCTGGAGTGGGGAGGGGCTTTTTTCATTGGGGACCTCTTCCTGATTCCTGCGCTGGCGCGTTGGTTACTGTTGACCCCTCCCCCGACCCCTCCCCGAAGCGGGGAGGGGAGCCTCCCCTTCCCTCGCGGAGGAGGGAGAGGTAAGGCCATAGCGCATGGGGTCGGATTGGGGCTGCCAGCACTGCCGTTGCTCATAGCTGGCTTCTACCCGCCACTGCTCATCGGCGTCGCCCGACCTCTCTCGCTGGGCACGTCGTTCACGATGTCGGGTCTGCTGGGCTGGCTGTTGTGGGTGGTCTCACTCGCTGGCGGGGGAGTGCTGGTCTGGCAAGAGAGAAACCTGCGCTCCAAGATAGGGCTTTGGCTCAGCGCGACTCACGATCTATTGCGCCTGGGTTGGCTCTATGATGTGGTGCTAAGGGCACTGGGTCGAGGATTGAGTGTGCTCCGGGCGGCCGACGAGGTGGTGGGAGGTGCGGGCGCACTGTTGTGGTCGTGGTTGCTATTTCTTATTCTTCTGCTGGCGTGGGGTAGCAAGTAATGCCAACACTGGCCGACCTGCTAGAGCGCGTTTCATTCCTGACTGCTATGCCCGCGGTGGCCGGCGTATTCCTCATGGCCTTGCTTCTGGTCGTCAGTCGGGATTGGCGACTGAACGTGCTGGCCCTCACCATGCAGTACTTCTTCGTGGTACTACTGTTGACCCGGCTGATCCGGCTGGAAGTGGCTGCCGTCAAGGGACTGATTGGCTGGCTAATCTGTACGGTGTTCTATTTGACTGAGCGGCAGGTCAGCACATTTGAGCAGCCCCTGGCTGCCGAAAGCACAACAGTCCCACCGCGCTGGCGTCGCTGGATCATCTCTGCCCGGGCGTCTTTTTGCCTGCTGGCCGGGATACTGATCTCTGTGGCGGCGTACACGGCCTCGTTGCGCATCCCCTTGCCCGAAGTTCCAACCCACATCACGCTGGCCTGCTACCTGTTGGCCGGACTTGGACTGCTCCTGATTGGGCTGAGCGAGGCGCCGATGCAGGTGGGTTTAGGATTGCTCACCTTTCTCTCGGGGTTTGACCTCTTCTACGTTGCTCTGGAGCCAAGCCTGGCCGTGGCCGGGCTTTTGGGTGCCGTCAGCTTTCTCGTTGCTCTGGCAGCAGCTTATCTGAGAGTGGCGCAGATTGCCGCTGGTGGAGAGGGGAAGGCGACGTGATCGCAGGTTCCCTCTTGTTGCTGATCCTCCCGCTGTTGACGGCGGGGCTGGTGTACCTCCTGCTCCGCTGGGCCTCACTATCGGCGTTGCTGGCCGTTGGTACGACGTTGGCGTTGGGTCTTGCGGTCGTCACGCTGCCGCTGGATCAGCCGGTAACCTTCTGGGGTGGCCGCCAGATCGCGATGGGTGAGGCAGTGACTTTCTTTGGGCGCGAGTTGGTCCTGGAGCAAGCCGACCGCATGGCGATGGCGTCCCTGTTTTTTGTAGCTGCTGGCCTGTTCTTCGTGGCGTGGCGCTTCGCACCCCACTCTCTGCTCTTTCCGATGGGCCTGGGCCTGCTCAGCCCACTTTGCGGGGTGCTGCTGATTCGGCCCCTCATCTACGCTGTCCTGCTCATTGGGATCGCTGCTGCTCTCTCCATATTTGCGCTGCAGGCCGAGGGGAGGACGCCAACCCGAGGGGGCTTGCGTTACCTTACGTTCGTCATCTTGGCCCTGCCCGGTTTGTTGGTCACCCACTGGTTGCTGGAGCGGTACGCGCTGACGCCGGACGAGACGGAACTGCTCGGTATGGCCGCCACCTTGTTGGCCATCTCATTTGCACTGCTGTTGGGCGTCGTGCCTTTCCACACCTGGGTGCCAGCCATCACCGATGACAGCCTGCCACTGGCAGGCACATTTGTCCTCACCGTCGGGAACGGGGCGGTCTGGTTCCTGCTGCTGGAGTTTCTGGAGACCTATCCCTGGCTTAGCAGCCATCCCCGCTTTGAACCCCTCGTTTCCACCGCCGGTCTGGCGATGGTCATTGTGGGGGGACTTCTCGCGCCAGCTCAGCGCCGGCTCGGGCCACTGATAGGGTACGGTTCACTGATAGACACCGGGGCGGCGCTCCTCGCCCTGGCGATGAACAGTGAGCTGGGATTGACGTTGGTCATCCTGTCCTTATTGGTGCGTCCCTTTGGCCTGGTCCTCATGGCAGCCGGTTTGGGTGGTCTGCGAGCGCACAGCGGCGGCGGCGACACGTTCGGCGCGCTGCGTGGGCTGGCTTGGAAGTCACCGTGGAGCACGGCGGCGCTGATCTTCGGGGGGCTTTCGGTGGCAGGGTTGCCGGTCAGCGCTGGCTTTGCCTGGCGCTGGTCCCTTTATCGCGCACTTGTGCCATCCAGCCCAGGCTCGGCCTTGTTTCTCCTCCTGGCGGGAGTGGGAGTGATGGTCGGCGTGTGGCGGGGATTATCCGCTCTCTTGGTGCGCCCCCGCTCACAGAAGGATCGCAGCGTTGTGCCCCAGGGTTCCTCTGAAGGTTGGCTGACAGCGACGGTTGTAGCCGTGGCCATATTGGCTTGCGTTGGCGCCGGGCTCTTCCCGCAGGCCCTCGCGCCGCTGGCGGCCCGCCTGGCGGCGACCTACACTTTCTTTGTTCCCTGATGGATCTATTCGAGCACAGCCGGCAAGAACAAATCCGCCGCGAGGCGCCCCTGGCGGCGCGCATGCGCCCGCGCACGCTGGACGAGTTCGCCGGTCAGGAGCACCTCGTCGGCCAGGGGCGGCTGCTGCGCCGCGCCATCGAGGCCGACCGGTTGTTCTCCTCCCTCATTTTCTGGGGGCCGCCGGGCACCGGCAAGACGACGCTGGCGATGATCGTCGCCAACACAACGGCCAGCCACTTCGAGACCATCAGCGCCGTGCTGGCAGGCGTGGCCGACCTGCGGCGTATCATCAGAGAGGCCAAGGAGCGGCGCGGGATGTACGGCCGGCGCACCATCCTGCTCGTGGACGAGATCCACCGCTGGAACCGGGCTCAGCAGGACGCCCTGTTGCCCCACGTCGAGGACGGCACCGTCGTGCTCATTGGCGCGACGACCGAGAACCCCTACTTCGAGGTCATCGCCCCCCTGGTCTCTCGCTCCCGCGTGTTCCAGTTCAAGCCTCTCACCGACGAGGATGTGGTGACGATCCTGAATCGGGCCCTGGCCGACGCCGAGCGAGGCTACGGCACTCGCAACGTCCAGCTCGACGGCGATGCGCTGGCCCACCTGGTGCGCATCGCTGGCGGCGACGCCCGGGCCGCGCTCAATGCGCTGGAGTTGGCCGTCGAAAGCACACCGCCTGACGACGATGGCGTCATCCACGTCACGCTGGCCGTGGCCGAGGACTCGATCCAGCAGCGCGCGTTACGTTACGACAAGGCGGGCGACGAGCACTACGATACTATCTCCGCCTTCATCAAGTCGGTGCGCGGCAGCGACCCCGACGCGGCGCTTTACTGGCTGGCCAAGATGGTCAGCGCCGGTGAGGACCCCCGCTTCATCCTGCGCCGGCTCTACATCCTGGCGGCGGAGGACATCGGGTTGGCCGACCCGGACGGAATCGTGGTCGTCAACGCCTGCGCCCAGGCCTTTGAGTGGGTGGGGATGCCTGAGGGCCAGTATCACCTGGCGCTGGCGACGCTCTACTTGGCCACCGCGCCCAAGTCCAACTCGGCCGGAGCCTACTGGGGGGCACTGGCGGAGATCGAGGAGCACGGAGCCGGGCCGGTACCAATCTACCTGCGCGACAAAAGCGACACCTTCCGTGGCGCGCTGCGCGAACACTACAAGCAGACGCTGGGCGAACATGAAGGATACAAATATCCCCACGACCATCCCGAGGGATGGGTGGAGCAGCGCTACCTGCCCGAGGGGGTCGAGGGCGGGTGGTTTCGGCCCAAGGGGTACGGCTGCGAGCGGGGGATCGTTGAGCGGCTGGAGAAGTGGCGGCGCAAGAGAGATAAGGGTTTCTCAAACCCTTAGGACTTATTCAAGAATCACTCCGCTGTTGCCAGGAGGTTTCCGCGCCCGGCGGGGCGGGCAAGCATCATCAATATTCAAGGGGAGACTGCCAGGGTTCACCGTTTGCAGCCGCGTGCAATCCTGGTATAATCTTCTCGTCTTCCGCGTCCTGAGCCGATTGACCATGTGAAGGAGGGTAACCGTATGTCCGAAGAGAACACTACTTCCCCGGAGCGATTGGGGCTGCCTCGCCTTCTTTGGGGCATGGTCGTGCGACCACGGGCTACGCTGGGATACCTGAACGAACACGGCGGGCGTATCTGGTGGCTGCCAGCTCTGCTGGCCGTGCTCCTGGTGGTCTTGCCCATTGTAGTTGCCGCCCCTATCACCGCCCGCCAGGCTCGCGAGGCCGTTATGGCTACCCAGGAGCAGATGGGAGAGCAGTTTGGGGCAGCGATGTCTGACGAGGAGAGGGCTCAAATGGAGGAACAGATGATGTCCATGGCCGCTTCTCCGCTCATCATCGTCGTCTTCCCCGCCGTCGGCGGTGTGATGGGCCTGGCGGTGGGCTGGCTGGTATGGGCCGGGGCACTCTACCTGGCTGGCATGGCGCTGGGAGGCCGCAGCACCTTCGGCCAGTTGTTCCGTATGGTCGTTTGGGTCTGGCTCCCCTACGCGCTGCGCGGCTTGCTCCAGACGGTTTACGTCTTGGTTAGCGGCCAACTCATCGCCAATCCGGGTCTCTCCGGCCTGGTGCAGGAGACCCGCCCGATCAGCGAAATCGTCGTCGCGCCGCCCAGCCCGGGTCAGACGCTTCTCGTGGCCTTCTTGTCCCGCATTGATCTCTTCCTGGTCTGGAACCTGATCCTGCTGGTGATCGGCGTGATGGTGGCCACCCGTCTGCCCCGGCGCAAGGCAGTGCTGGCCACGTTGGGCATATGGCTCCTGCTGACGGCGGTGAGCCTACTCCCTGCGCTCATTGGAGGTCTCTTTGCCCAGCAGTTTGGCGTCGCCCCTGCTCCGTGATCCGATTATGACTGGGCCAGAACCCCTCATCCGCACGCTGGACCTGCATCGGGATTTCCAGATGGGTCGCGAGACCGTTCATGCGTTGGATGGGGTGAGCCTGACGGTGGAGGAAGGGGAGTTCCTGGGCGTGATGGGTCCCTCCGGGTCGGGCAAGTCCACGCTGCTGTATCTGCTGGGTGGGCTCGACCACCCCACTGCCGGCCACATCTGGGTGTGCGACCAGGACCTCACCGCGCTGGACGAGAACGGGCTGGCCGCGTATCGTCGCCGGGAGGTGGGTTTTGTGTTCCAGGCCTTCAACCTCGTCTCTACGATGACGGCGTTGCAAAACGTAGAGTTCCCTATGCTCTTTGCCCGCGTTCCTCCGGCTCGACGCCGTGAGCGGGCGTGCGATTTGCTGGAAGCGGTGGGCCTGGCCGATCGTATGGGCCATCGTCCGACCGAACTCTCCGGCGGAGAGCAGCAGCGGGTCGCCATTGCCCGTGCCCTGGTCAACGACCCGGTTGTGATCCTGACTGACGAGCCGACGGGGAACCTGGACAGCCGCACCGGCGCGGAGGTGATGCAGGTTCTGGCGCGGCTCAACCGGGAACAGGGACGCACCATCGTCGTCGTCTCCCACGACCCGTCGGTCATCGGCTTCACCAGCCGGTGCGTCCATCTACTGGACGGGCGGATTGTCAATACGTCCGTGTCGTCCTGAACAAACAATAGTTGCGTGGGGGGAAAGATGCGCAAGACCGTTCTGCTCGTAACTGTTGCCCTGGTCGCCGCTCTTGCAGCGGTGCTTCTGCTGGTGGCTTTTGCCGCTGCGAAGCCGCTAACTCAACTTGCGCTCACCGGCATCGAACCCGACACGTTGGTCAGTGAGACCGGCGGCACGCTGAGCATCTACGGCAGCGGCTTCACCACCGCCACCATCTCCCGGCTGGTCGGCTTTGGCCTGCTGGATACAACCTACGTCAACGGCACAGCGCTGCTGGCGGTGGTGCCGCCCGGCGTCCCCGCTGGCACCTACGACCTGCAGGTGAGCCAGGACACCGTCTCGGCGACCCTGCAGGCGGCGCTGATCGTCGTCGCCGCTACTCCCACGCCCGGCCCCACACCTGTTCCCACCCTCGAGCCCTCGCCGGTGCCAGGGCGTCCCATCCTCACCATCCGCAACTACTCCGTCGAGCCCAGCCGCGTCGTGGTGGGGCGTGAGTTCGTCGTCACCATCGAGGTCTACAACAGCGGCAGCCGGGCTGGCGAGAACACGATGGTCACTTTCCCCGGCGGCACCTTCCTGCCGGTGGGCGAGACAGGCCATCTGCTATGGCAACTGCACATCAACCACACCGCCGTCGTGACCCAGCGCATGCGCGTCCCCAGCGGCCTGTCCTCCGGCAGCTACAACCTGCAGGTCAACCTCAGCGCCAACGATTACGAGGGGAATCACTACGATTACCCGGAGACCATCGCCGTCGAGGTCATTGGCGTGGGGCACGGGCGACCGCAGTTGGTCATTGAGGCCGCGCAGACCGAGCCCGCTGTGTTGGGGCCTGGCGACGGTTTCAGCCTGACGCTGCGTCTGGCCAACCGGGGCAGCCGCACGGCGACCCAGGTGATGGTCGGCGCGGCCTCCGCCGACCTGGCTGTGCCGGCGGGCGGGAGCAACGTGGTCGCCATAGATCGCCTCGGGATTGACCAGGTGGTGACGGCGACGCTGCCGCTGGTGCTGGGGGAGGTGACCCGGGCTGGTCGCCTTAATCTGGAGATCGCGCTGGACTGCTCTGACTACAATGGTGGCTCCTACACCACCCGTCAGAGCGTTGGGCTGGAGGTCAGCACCGCGCTGGCGGACCGCCCGCAGTTAATCATCGCCAGCTACCGCACCGCGCCAGAATCTCTGGCCCCGGGCGACACCTTCACCCTGACACTGGAGGTGAGCAACGTCGGCGGCGGGGATGCCCGGCGGCTGACGTTGACGCTGGGCGGCGAGGGAGAGGGTGGGATGGGGCCATTCGCGCCCTTGCACTCCAGCAACGTCAAGTTCGTGCCGCGCCTGGCAGCCGGGGACACGGTCGTGGTGACGCAGCAGTTGGTCGTGGATGGCGGGGCGGACGCCGGGGCCTACAGCCTGCCGGTGGCGCTGGCCTTCGACGATGCCCGTGGCACCCGCCACAGCGACAGCCAACTGATCAGTTTGCTGGTGCGCCGACGGCCTCACTTCCAGATCGACTTCTACCGCCCCGTGGAGACGGCTACCGTAGGCGTCCCCTTTGTGCTCCCGGTCGAGGTGACCAACATCGGGCGCACGCTGGTCAACGTCAGCACGCTGGAGCTCACGAGCAAGCAGTTGGAGGTCAGCGAGGGCTCGCTCTACCTGGGGCCGCTGGACGGGGGCACGTCGGGGTCGCTGGAGGCGACGGCCGTGGCCCACGAGGGCGGGATGGCCGAGGTTGTAGTGAGCGTCCACTATCTGGATGACTTCGAGCAGCCGCAGGTGATGACGCAGACACTGACCGTGGAGGTGGAGGAGTCGCCGGAGACCCCGCCGGGGGCTGAGCAAGTGTCCGAGGGGGAAGAGGAGGCGGGCTTCTGGGAGAAGGTGCTGCGCTTCCTGCGGGGGCTGCTGGGGTTGGGAAGTTGAGTTCTAGAGACCTGCTTCACCTGGTGATCAGCAACCTGGGCCGGATGAAGGCCCGCGTGGCGATGACGGCCATCGGTGTGGTCATTGGCACGGCGGCGGTGATTGTCCTGATCTCGCTGGCGGCCGGCCTGCAGCGTAGCGCTGCCCAAGACCTGGGCTCCATCGGCGACCTGACCGAGATCACCGTCTTCCCCGGTTCGTTCCTCACCTCTTTCGGCGCACCGCCAAGCCAGACTGGGGAGGAGACGGTGCTGAATGACCGCACACTGGCCGAGTTCCGCGATCTCCCCGGCGTGGTGGCTGTCACGCCCCGAGAGTCACTGATGGGCGGGGGCATGCTGCGGCTGAACCGGTTGATGGGCGGTGCGCAGATCGTGGGCATTGACCCGGCACAGGCGGAACACCTGGATTTCGCGCTGGCGAGCGGAACTGGCCGGCTGGGCCGCTGGCAGGCATTGGTGGGGGCCCGCGTGGCGGAAAGCTTCTACGATCCCCGGGCAGGACGCCCGGTGGCAGAGCCCCCTGGCCTGCAGGGACAGGGGCTGCAGTTGGTTCTCAACAAGATGGGGGACGACGGTCGCCCGGTGGAGCGGATCGCGCGCCTGCGGGTGACGGGCGTGCTGGAGGAGACGGGCGGGCAGGACGACTACACGCTCTACCTGGCACTGAACGACGTGCTGGAGTTGAACGGTTGGTTCGCCGGCCAGCGCCCCAACCCGGGCCGCAACGGGTACAGCCAGGCGTTGGTCAAAGTCGCCACCTCCGAGCAGGTGCTGGCCGTGGAGCAGGAGATCCTGAGGCGGGGTTTCTTCGCCTACTCACCGCGCAGCATGCTCCAGCAGATGAATGTCTTCTTCCTGGTCATCCAGGGCATCTTCGGCGGCATCGGAGCTATCGCGTTGATCGTGGCTGCCTTTGGCATCGCCAACACGATGACGATGGCGATCTACGAGCGCACGCGGGAGATCGGGCTGATGAAGGCGGTGGGGGCGACCAACCGGGACGTCATGTCCGTCTTCCTGGCCGAGGCTGGTGGCATCGGCTTTCTGGGTGGGATCGGCGGGGGGCTGCTGGGTGTAGGTCTGGGGGCATTGATTGACCTGATCGCAGGCACCTACCTGGCGGCGCAGGCGGTGCAACAAAGCGGAGCGGCAGCCTCGGACGTGAACATCTCCCTGGTTCACACCCCTCTCTGGCTGCCTCTCTTCGCGCTGATCTTTGCCACGCTGGTGGGTATAGCTTCCGGCATTTACCCGGCGATGCGGGCGGCAGCCCTCAGCCCTGTCGCTGCGTTGAAGTATGAGTAAACGCACGTGGAAATTGAAAGAAGGCGTTACCCGCCTTACGTTCTAGCCTCACGCCCCCGCTTCTAACTGCCTCCGCTACCGCTCTCCTGCCCACGGCGCAGGGCAAGGTAGATGCCGAGGACGAGGGCTACCCCTTGTAGCACTGCAAGCACGCCCAAAGGCATATCAGGGCTGCTGGTCTCCTGGGGCGCTGGGGTCGGCAACGGCGTCCAGGTGGGGAAAGGCGTAATGCTGGGAGCTGGAGGCGAGGGGCCAGGGGCATAGGGAGTAAGGGTCGGCTCCGCAGTCGGGGTTGGTTCTGGTGTGGGAGTAGCGGTGGGGGTAGGGGTAGCAGTAGGGGCAGGCCCTTCGGTTTCACTCAGGGCAGGCGTGGCGGTAGGCTCGGGGCTGGGGGTGGGCGGAACTGGCGTCGGCGTGGCGGGTGTCCCCTCACCAAGGAAGATCATATCCGCTGAAGCAGCAGTACGGCCGGCCGCGTCGCGAAATTGGACGTAGATGGTGTGTTCGCCCGGAGTGTCCGGCAAGGTCCAGGGGACGAGCGGGCCCCAAGGCTGCCACGGCAGGTCGTCGAACTCCGGCGTGTCGTTGATACGGATCTCAATCGCCTGGCCTATGTAGGCTGTTCCCTCTCCTCCTGGGCGAGCCTCCTCGTTGGTCAGCCGGATCGCGACCTGTGGATTGTCGGTGCTGGCAGCCCCGTCATTGATAAAGATGGGCAGCACGTTAGGACGCGCGCCAAAGTCGAGTACGTAGTAGTTGCGGCCAGCCGCGTCTGTGGCGACGCCGATGCCGATCTCCCGGTAGGTGGCGCTGAGGAGGTTGTCGCGATGGGGTGGGTCTTCGAGGAAGAAGGCCATCGCATCCTCAATCGTGCCGTAGCCGGTCCAGAAATTCTCCCCGGCGATCAACTCCCCGCTGTTCCATGTCCAGGCAGCGTAGCCTGCCTCTGCGATGCGCTGTCTGGGGGTAGAGCCGTCGGAGCCGGTGTGAGACCAGATTTCGTGAGTCGCCAGATCATCGGCGTGGCGCTGCGCTGCAGCAGTGAGCAGACTGGAGAAGCCATAGGGGGCCAGGCCCTCACCCAGTCGGGCCTGGTTCACCTGAATCTGCCAGGTAACGACGGGGTCAGGCTCCTGGGCTTCGACGCAGGCGCCCCGGCCTGAGCCGGGACGAAGGCTGAGCCGAACAGCGCTGACCGGGAGGGAAGGCAGGATGAGGCCAGCGATAAGGGTGAGGGCGCACAGTGGTTTCCGCATAGGGAGGATTTTAGCACACGAATGTCACCTATCGCGCCCCGCTATGGGATGCAGAGTACCTGCCCGGCACGGATATAGTTCAAGTTGGTGATTTTGTTCGCCTCGGCAATGGCCCACATGCTGACCCCATAGTGCAGTGAGATGCGGTACAGGTTCTCTCCCAGAGCGACGGTGTGGTGCCAACGACAGTCAGGAGACGGCGTATCGCCATCGAACTGGCGCGGGCAGACTCGACCGGCTGGCAATGAACGTGGCACATTGGGGATCGCCAGGACTTGTCCGGGGTAGATGAGGCTGGGATTGAGTATGCTGTTCTGTGTGGCAATGGCGTACGGGTCTACCCCATAAGCTCGCCCGATACAGAAGAGTGTCTCGCTTGGCCGCACGGTGTGGTAGCCGAGGATGCCACCCGGCAGTGAGGTGGGGGTCACTGAGGGGGTGGGGGTGAGCGTGGGTGTGAGGGTAGGCGTTGACGTGTTGTCGGATGTGGGTGTGGGCGTCGCTGTGTCTTCTGGTGTGGGAGTGGGCGTCGGCGTGTCCTCAGGTGTGGGGGTGGCCGTTGGAGTTGGGGTCTCCCCGCCGGTGACGTTGACGCTCCCGCCCTGAGCGTCCGCAGTGATGGTCCCACCGTCCTGGTCGGAGAGGATCACGGGTGGGGAGGGCTGAGTGGTTGAGAAGTTCAGGGCTGAAGTTCCGGCTGCCTGTCCCTGGAAGGTGATCGTGGCTAATACTCCGCTGCCGCTGACCGGCTCGTGAGGCGGTGACTGGGCAACGGCGAAGTCAATACTCCCGGCTTCTTGATCAACTCTATTCTGTGCCGTGAAGTCTGGGCTGAGGAACGTGCCAGACTGAATCTGCACGCCGGCCATGTCTGAATCGGCGTCCACCACCTCCAGCAGCGCCGGGTCGAAGGTCAGGTGCACTTCGGCGCCGTACAGGTCAGTCACGTTTTCGATACGAACGTGCACCTCCGTCGTGGCTCCCACGGCTACCTCGCTGCTTTGTGGGTCAATGATCACCGTCGTATCCTGGGCCAACCCATAGCCAGCAGGCGTGGAGACCAGCGTTACCACCAGTATGACCAGGCCGATCCAGCAGTGTGACAGTTTTGGAAACTGTTTTCTCATCGTTTACCCTCCTCTCTGATAATGCGCCAATTAGCGGGCCTTGATAGTACGCCACACAGCCGCGACAAACACGATAAAGTCAGGGTTCAGAAAGCTCAGTGGGCGATCTGCGCCGCTCTGTCTCAGGGTCGGCGTCCGCCATCAATCCAAGCAACGAGCCCCCAACAAAAGAGCGGTATCACCACAAAACGACAGGGTCTAGCTCTCATTCTCCCCGTTCATTCATGGGCAATTGCTACATAAACCGAAGTTCCCAGCAGCCTGGGTCAGGTCAAGGATGTTGACCCGACAATCACCGTTGATATCGCACGACGGCGCGATGTTGGCTGATGGGGAATCAGGCAGGCACTCTGTGCAGGGGATGTAGCACGGCGTCTCCACTGTCTCGCCGAAGTCCCCGATAATTTGCACGATATCGAGGATGTTGATGCACCCGTCCTCGTTAACATCGCCGCCTTCCAGGTCGTGCCAGCCGATATCTCGCGCGTCGCCGTCAGCACATTCCCAATAGCACTCGCTCAGGTAGTTGGTGAAGTCGAGCCGCACGAAGGCCCACCGGGAGGTGCAGGTAGTCGAGACAGGCGGGTTGTCTGAAGGCAGAATGCTAGCCGGAGGGGGTTGCGGGTTGTCCACGATCTCCAACGTGAAGTCCCCCATCGTATCAGTGCAAGCACGTCCCCACGAGGTGGGCGCATAGGGAGCTACGGCCGGATAGAGGACCGCGTTGATCACGGAGCGGTCATCGCCGCCCCAGCTCTCGCGCGTGAGCCATCCAGTCAATGTGATCAGTGGCGGCGGCAGGACGAGTGCCGCGCCGTTGAACTGACCTACGGCTATGGGGTCACCTTCGCTGTCGAGCAACTGGGTTGCTGCCTGATCGAAGGAGACGGTATAGGTGGTCGGCTCGGTCGCCGTGACCAGGAAGGTGATGTAGGCTGCGATGTCGCTGCCGGAGAAGGGGCCATCAATGGAGTCTCGTTGGGCAACGAAGTGAATTTGCCCGTTGATGGCCTCGTTCCACAGGGCGCAGGTTGCGTGGAAGATAGGGCCAGGCTCGATCTGCACGCTCACACGATCAGGGTCAGCATCTTGCACCTCTAGGCCGGCCCAGTCGTAATCCAGGTGTAACTCGACACGGTGAAGGTCCTCGACATCGTCCACCCAGAGTGCGAGGGTGAGAGTCCCGCCACTCGTTACTCGGATGGTGGTCGGGTCGAGCCGCAGTGCGGTTGCGGGCGCGCTATGTGCTGGGACGGCCGTTCCTATCATCATTACGGGGGCAAGCGCGAAGCATAGGGTCACAATAATGGCAGAACGCGGCCTTTTCGGAAGACTCACAATGGCCATTGTCGCTGCACCTCATACTAGCAGCCATCCAAATTGTAGTCTGGCAGCGACCAGTTGTCAAGTCAGCGCGTATTGGTTGGTGTAGAATGTTACCGGATATCTGTACGTAAATGACTAAGGGGAACGTAAGGTATATCCCTGGGCACGCATCACACCTCGTTTGGCGCTTCGCGCTTCACATCCTCCGAGTCCCCCTGGCTGGACAGCAGCTTCACCAGCGCGGGCACGAGTTCGGTCTGCATGGTCCGTTTCGGTACGTAGATGCTCACCCCGGCCGCTTTTGCGTCGGCGCGGTAGGCTTCGTCTTCGTGGATGGTCAAAACCACGACCTGGGCGGTCGGCACGGAGGCTTTGATGTGTCGCGTGGCTTCGATGCCGTTCATCTGCGGCAGGCTGATGTCCATGACGATCACTTTCGGCAGTTCAGCTTGAGCGACGGCGATGGCTTCCTCGGCACTGGCCGCCTCTACGACGTGACACTGGGGAAACATTGTCTCCAGCCACTCTCGCAGCGCGCTGCGCATGGCATTGTGATCTTCGACGATCAGAATAGTGGGTGACATAATAGAGGACCTCCTTTCAAAGGCTGTTTCCAGCACCTATTGGCACCTCTATTCTACCCGACGCTGCGCCATTTGTCTGTCGGGAGAGTTTGACTTCTCTTGTGGGGAAACCTTAACAGTGGGGAGGAAATGTGATGCGTGAAGCAGAGATGACGGCTCCCAGGTCACGTCTCCACACAGGTCAGGCGGGCGGGGGCGGGCCAGAAATTCCTGGAAGGCGAGTCGCTCGGCCTCTACGGTGGTGGACTCGCCGTGGCCGGGGTAGAGGAGCGTGTCGTCGGGCCAGGTGAAGACGGTGCGCTGCAGGCTGAGCAGGAGGGTCTGGAGCGCTTGGGGGGTGGAGGTGTGGCCAGGGCCACCGGGGAAGACGGCATCCCCCACGACGGCGCGCCGGTCGAAGCGCAGGGCCACACTGCCGGGGGTGTGGCCCGGGACGTGAACTACCCGCACGTAGCGGTGCCCCACCCGCAGCCGTCTGCCATCCCGCAGATCGAAGTCGGCCTCGACGCCGAACTCGGCCGCGTCGGCCGGGTGGATACCTACCGGGACTTCCAGCGCCGCCCGTACCTCGTCCAGCGCCAGAAGATGGTCAGGGTGGCCGTGGGTGAGCAGGATGCGGGCTACCTGCACTCCCTCACACAGCGCCAGCACTGCCTCGGGGTCTTCTCCCGGATCCACCAGCAGTGCCTGGTTGGTCTGGGGGCAGGTCAGCAGGTAACAGTTGGTCACGTATTCGCCGACGGGCAGGCCCTGAAGTTGTAGCATCTTCCCCTCAGCAAACCCGGTTTCGAGCCCTCACCGCTAATCCCCCAATCAAAAGACTCACCCCCACCACCAGCAACCCCACCGCCACGGCCAGCGGAGCGATTCTCCCGCTCTCCGGCAGGAATCCCACGACGGGCACCGTCACGTCGTCGTATGTATCGCCCACAGAGGCCACGTTCCTAATCTGCGTACCCGGAGCAACATCAGCCCGCACCAGTGCCACAATGGTGACCTCGGCACAGTAGCCGGGGTACACCGAGCCAAGCTCCGCTCGCATCCCGTTTCCTTCCACCACCACCGCGCCTTGCGAGGCAGATGCGCTCACCATCTCCAGTTCGGGAGGTAGCGCATCGCTGACGATAACGTTATCAGCCGTAGCATCCCCCACGTTGCACACCTGAATGCCAAAGGTGACCTGGCCACCGGGAAGCACCTGGGCCGGGCTGGCCGTCTTGGTAATGGTCAGGTGGGGTTTCGGAGGTGATGGTGGAGAAGTAGGCGTGACGACAGGAGTGCTGGTGGGCGTGGCGGTGGGTGTGGGAGTGTCGGTGGGGAGGGGCGTGGAGGTGGGAGTGAAGCCCAGTTCTGAGCCAGCCACAGGGTCAGGCAGACCCGTCAGGAACGTCAAGGAAAGCAACGCGGCTATGGTGAGATGAACGACGCCTGCTGTTGTGAGTATCCTTGCTCTCATCACTGTGATCTCCTTTCGCTTCTTCTTAACCGCCTCGCATCACGAGCGGCAGGAATATCGCGTCCGTCCACGGCACTATGGTCAGGTTCAGCTTCAGCGCCGGGTCGCCTAGGAGAACGAACGTATCGTGCAGGTCCGCATCGTCACTGCCCAGGCCGGCTTTGGCATACTGAGTGGCAGCCCCCAACTCGCTAATGCCGTCCGTGAAAACGGCGTGGAAGAACCGCTGGTGCAGAATCCTATGTCCACTGGTTCGTCCCAGCGAGGTGGAGCCCCAGGTAGCGACCGCCCCGCCCCCGGCCCGGCGCAGTAGCTCCTCGTCCAGCGTGTCGCCCGCCGGGTCAGCGAAGCGACCGGTTAGGCAAGTCATTTCCAGGAAGACGGGGAGCGCCCCGCCGTTGTGCAGACTCGCCACATCGTCTACGTGGAACAAGGGAGTGAGCGTTTCCGGAGCCGCGGCCCACTGGTGCTGGGAGGCGTGACCCACGTAGCTGGCCAGCAGCCCGCCGGCATTGAGCTGCCCCACTGTCGCGTCGTGGGCGGTGGTGATGTCGTCGTACTTGTAGTACTCATCGCAGTCAGAGGTGCAGAAATAGGCGCGTTGGCCGGTGAAGGTGGTGGGCAGGGTGGCGTAGATGGCATCTGAGTCGTCGTGGAATGTCTCAGGAGGGTTGGCATCTGGTTTCTCGTTGCCGGCAAAGAACAGCACTCGCTCGTTCCAGGGGTACTGGGGTGGGTTCAGTTCATAGTCGAGGATCTTTTGCACCACGACCTGGGCCTCTGTGGCGGCTCTGACGGGCAGCCGGCCGATGAAGACGTCGGCCAGGTTGTCGGGGCCATCCACTGTGACAAAAAGGTTATCACTAGCTGCCACCTGCTCCCCCCACTCCTCTTGCCACCACGGCGGGTCACCCGCCTTCATTGTTCTCGTATAAGGGGGAACGTACTGGGTACCGGAGCCATCCTCGGTGCCGTCGCCGACGAGGAGCACGTACCGGAGCGTGGGTGTCACCGCGCTATGGTAGGTGTTGCTGATGTAATCCCGGATGGCTACAGGATCGTTGCTGCCGCCGATGGCCTGCACGGTCGTGCTGTAGACCTTCAGACCATCGCTGTTGGCGCGGTGAGCGGCCAGCGGGGCAATGGCGTTGATGAAATCGGAATGGGCGATGATCAGGTACTCGGTATCGGAAGGGGCACTGCTCAGCGCGAGACCCACCTCTCCCCCCTGATAGGAAGGGAGAGAGCGGGCGAACTGGGTCACTTGGCCTGGGTTGACGACTGCGTGTTGCAAGATGGAGACAAAAGGATCATCGCCGCCCCACCCCGCCGCCGCAGTGGGTGCGTCCTGGAAGTGGAGTTCGACGCGCACGCGACGCGCCGCTTCCAGGGCGCGTCTTGCGGGATCGAACCCTTCGGCATTGCTCAGGACAAGGCGCAGCGGGAAGAAGGTCAGCCGCACCAAACGGTGACCGCGCATCCAGCCGACCTCCTCCAGCGTGACGACCTCGCCAGGGTACAGCTCCGCCCGAGCGTAGAGCCGCTCGTCCTGCGCCCAGACCGGCTCAAGGGCAACAGGCGGATCACCTATGACTGCCATCTTGGAAGCCGGAACCACGGGGGAGGGTAAGGAACGGCGACTGCTCTCCAGCACCTGCACGTGGAGCGTCACGTCGCCGATGGGGGGCACGACCGCCAGTGCGGAGGCGAACGGGAGCTGCGGCTGCCCTGGTACCTCGGTCTGGTCCCAGCCTGGCGCATCCAGGGCGATGTAGGAGCGCCCGTCGTCACCGACCACTGAGCGCCGGGAGAAGGCAGGCGCGTGCCACTCCAGGACGACACCCTCCACATCGGCCTGCAGCACGGCGGGTTGCGGCGGCGCTGGATCATCACTTGCGGCAGGAACAGGACACAGGCCGAGAAGGCCAAAGCCCAGCAGCAATGCTGTGCGTAATGCATAATGCGTAATACGTAATGCGCTCTCTGCTTCCTGCTTCTTGTCTCCCGCTTCCTCCTGCTCCATACGTTTCTTCCGTGCAATCACTGATGCTACTTTCACCTGTGGCACAACCTCGCCAGGAGTCCCTCTCGCGGGCTTGACCGGCGCCCAAACAACCGATCCGCCCGGTAAGACACTGGTGCAGCGGCCCGCTCCCCCCGTCCTCCCTGAATCAACGGGAAGTAGAGCCGATATGGTAGCACGTCTATCCCAACGCCGCCCTGCACCGGGCCATAAGTGTCGGGGGCGCCGAAGCTGACCTCCTCAACCAGCCAGTACCAGTAGGGCTGGCCGGGCGTCACGTCCCGGTCCACGTGGCTGTAGGTGCTATCGGGGCCAGTAGCGGGGACATAGGCGATGGTCTGTGCTTGAGCGACGTCCGCGTCGGGAGCGCGTTTGACGTAGAAGCCGAGGGTGCCCAATTCCGCAGCCGTGCCCCATTCCAGCCGCACGGCCGATTCCTCCGCCAGCGCCCGGAAGTAGATCACCTCCACCGGCGTAGGAATACCTTGCCCACCCTCACCTCCGACGTCCACCTCGTCCTCGTCCTCGTTGGCCGGATTGTCGTAGACGTCTATAGCGCCGGTGACGGTGGCCGTGTTGGTGGTGGTGATCTCAATATCGTGGGTGACGCGGAAGATGGTAGTGACGAGGAACGATTCACCCGGAGGCAAGTTGCGACCGAAGCCGTAGGGCGCTGGCCCAGTCAGGTCATTCCAGGTCAGGAGGCCATCGTCAGCATCCTCCTCCGGGTAGGGCGTACCGTCCGCGAAACTCAAGAAGTAGGGTTCGTACTGATCCAGCAGCGGCAGCACGTCAATCACGCTGGGGCCGACGTTGGTGATGGCGATGGTGAACGTCACATAGTTGGGGTATACATCATCATCATCCAGGCTTGCGATTTCCTTGTCTATCTCCACTGCCGGGTCCTCAAGGGAGACAGGGGCATCGTCAGTGTCGGTGAGGACGCCAGCAGGGGTGGTGACCGTCGCCGTAGCCACGTTGACGTAGGTGCCGGTGACAGATGGTGTGGCGGTCACGGCAAAGGTGACGGTGATGCTATCGCCGGGGGGCAGCGGACCCACCAGCGGGACGAGATCGTCCCACACCAGGAGCGGCTCGGCGATGGTGTCCGGGTCCGCCGGCAGGCCGGTGCCGCGTATGTAGTGGAAGTCGGCGGACGGCAGGGTGTCGGCAAGCATCACCTCGGTGAAAGTCACCAGGCCAGTGTTGTTGATGCGGATAGAATAGGTGAAGGGCATCCGGCGCACCACCCGGCCCGGCGCGACCGCCTTGACGATCTCCAGGCCCGGCGACGGGGGGGCGACGGGTGTGGTGATGGTGTCGGTATCGGTGAGGCCCGTGGTGTCGGTGATGATGACGTTGTTGACGATGAGTGTGTCACTTACGAGTCCAGCATCTACCAGCACGACCATGGTCAACGTGCCACCGACCTGGGTGACACCACTCCCCGGTGGCCAGAGGCCGCTCACCTGCCAGATCACCGGTCCCGCGTTCCCTACGCCAGGGTCGCTGGTGGGAATGGGCGTGGCAGAGTAGAAGGCGGTGCCCACGGGTGTGGTGTCCCTGATCGCCATCTCCTCCACCGCCTCGTCGCCTGTGATGGTGTAGTGGATGGTGTAGGTCAGGCGACCCCCGGCTTCCACCGGCGAAGGGTCGGCGGCTTTGGCGATAGTCAAGGCGTGGTCGCTTTCGATCTGGACAGCCGCGTCATCGCAGGGCGGCGAGAGAACCTCCAGCCAGTTAGCCGCCGTGGTGCAAGCGGTGTTGGCCAGCGTCAGGTCGTCGGGCAGCGGGATGCCCACCTGGGCCTGGAAGGTAGCGGTAATGAACCCGCCAGCCAGCAGCCGCACCCCTTGGGTGATGACCATGTGGCCGGTGAGCGGGTCGTAGGAGACGGGATCGCCTCCCGTTGAGGTGGTGTAGGAGAGCACGATTTGCTCCGAGGTGAGCGTCTCCGTCACCACCCGCTCCGGGTCGGTTTCGTAGATGGCGACGTTGTCGAAACGGTAAGAATCGTCCGGCTCCAAGGCGCTGGTCGCGGTGAAGTGTAGGGCTGCCGCCGGTGCCCCGGCGATGGGAGACAGGTCAAGCTGCCGGATGGTGTAATCACCGGTGTGCCGTTCTTGGAGAGAGACCGTACCCACTCCCACACGATATTCGTCATCGGCATCGTCGTTATCCCCGGCCACATAGTATCGCAGCCGGGGCGCACGGAACTCCGAAAGGTCCGCCACCCGGTACGCGCCGACGTAACCGTTCGTCATCATCAGGTAGGCCGGCTCGCTGAGAGCATCGGCCGGCAGCGTTCCGACCTGTACGTCGCCGCCGGTGGGGTCGCCGTCGTCATTGACCTCGGTCCAAGGGGTGGACCAGGTGAGCGTGCCATCGTCACCGGTGTAGTTGGAGGGCTGGGTGGCGGTCAGGTCAAAGTCGTCGGCGTAATAGCCGTGGAAATAGGAGGTGCGGGTGACGGCCAGGGTCTCGATCTCTACCTGAGGGATAGGCCAGCTGAGGTCCAGCGTACCGGGGACGTATTCGATCCACGCAGGCAGCGTGTCGCTGATTTGGGTGAGCAGGGCCACGCCATCGCCATAGTTGGACACGACAACGGTATACGTGATGCGGCCATCAGGAGAGACAACGGTGGGGGAGACAGTCTTGTTGATGGAAAGGAGAGGCCGTGCGACAGGCGTGTCGGTGTCCGGGTCGGGCGGGTCGTCGGGGTCTTCCGAGTCGGTAGGATCGGTGTTGGCCGAGTCCACCACCGCTTGATTGGTAATCTCGGTGACGGTTACGGGGATAGTGAGGTGCAGGAGGAGGCGGAAAGTGATGGTCACCGTCCGCCACGGCCCGATGGTGGGCCAGGTGATACGGAACATCTGGGCATCGGCAACAGGGGTCGTCACCCAGGTCCCGTTGTAGTATTCGATGGTATCGGTTGGCGGGGGTGTGGTGACCTGTAAGCTGCCTGCCACAAAGTCGGTATAGGTGTAGGGCAGGGTGTCGGTCAGCACCACGTCGTTCATGGAGCCCAGGCCGTTGTTTTGGAGGACGAGGGTGTAGGTGATGGTATCGCCGGGGGAAAAGCCCCCGGACAAGTCGGCATCAATGGCCAGCTCGTCCACCTTGGAGAGGCTGGGTATGGAGGCGGGGAGAACCGTATAGCCCAGGTCTAAGTAAGGACTCGCGACATCTGAGCGGCACGGATCCTGTCCCCATGCCACCGCGATCTTGTCCTCATAGTCCAGAGTATAGATGAGCGCCCCCTGCAGGTTACGGTCATCCGGATCACCCACGCGAATCGCCTGACCGGCCAGAAGAGAGACACCCAGTGCCGAGAGAGGCTCATCCCACCCGGCCACTCCAAACACGTCATTGTCGTCCGCATCGCCATCGCCATTCATATCGAATGGGTCTGGCAAGCCGTCCTGGTTCAAATCCACGTAAATGACCGTGTCGGTAATGACGGTGACAAACGCGGAGTTGCCGTTGTCCGACGGGGGCACGTCGTTGTTGCCGGGGGCGTAACCGACCACAGCCTGGGAAGAGAGTTTGGACGTGGGAATAAGAGAATATCCCCAGTCATACGTCTCAGATTGGTTGCGTCCATTCGAGGAGGAGTCTATCACACCCACACCCCAGAAGGTGTCCGCTGAGAAGAGATGGAGCCCCGAGGACCCGGTAGAAATGTCAGCCCAGCCCAGATTGTCCACCACGTAGTCCAGGAGGCTGATCGTGGTCTGGGCCGGGATAGAAACGACGACCGTACCCAGATCGCTGACTGCGGTCACGCTGATGGCGCTGCTATTGGGGTTGTGGAGATAGATATCCGAATCGGCAACATCACCGCCACACGAGAAACCGGGTACAGGAGCCCAATAATCATTGGTCCACACATCAGCCGGTTGCAGCGTGTAGCCGTGTGCGGAGTAGGGATCACCACAACCACCGGTCATCATCTGTACCTGAATGGGCGCCGTGGCGGTGACGACATCAGTGCTGTTCACGCCCCCGACCCCGGCGCCATCGTTGGCGCCATCTATGAAGTGGGTCCCGCCAGGGCCCAGGGTAGCCACCAGAGCGCCGTTGTAATAGACCTCGGTGCCGGGCAGCGCGGCCATGATTTCCAGGCCGGCAAAGTCATGGTCGTCCACACCACCTCCGGCAGTATTAGGATCCAGGTCTTCTCCCACCGTAGCTATAAAGCTGGTACCCCAATCGGCTACCTCCGGCATCTCCCAGGCACTGGCCAGAACCACCCCCGGGGTAGATGGGAACACCTGCCGCACCACCGAGGCTTCCATGCCCACGACGGTGATCCGGTCACGACCGTCGTAGAAGAACACGTCCGTGTCCGGCACTTGGGCGGGATCAATGTTATCCCGAAAGAGCTGCAGCGCCCCGGCATCCAGCACGCCTACTTCGGTGGTGGAGCCAGGTATCAGGGGGTCGGCATCGTAACCATCCTCCCAGTGGTCGTAGTAGAAGATGGTTCCGTCAGACGAGGCGATGAGGAATATGGAGGAATTCAATGTTCCACCAACCGCAACTCCACCGGAGTGACACTGTTGGGCACCTGGCAGACCGGTGCTTTTGTCATCAAAGAGCGTCCACAGGTTTGCATCGTTGAAGGGCGCGAAATACTGGTGCACGGTGGGATCTATCACGCGCACGCCAGGGATGCCGGGTTCGCCGGGGCCGGGCCGGCCGTCGCCGTCCTGATCCACAAAGACCAGGCCAGCGATGGTGCGAGCCTCCCGGTCGTAGGCAGCGGTGAAGCGCACGCTGGTGGAGAGGAGATCGGAGGTTCGTTCCATCCCTGGAGCAAGCCAGAGGACGGGCGCCGCCTCGCCTCTGGCGGGACGCAGATGAGGAGGAAGGGTGGACAGGTCTATGATCACCTTATGGGTGCCCTTGGACAGGCCCTCAAAGTGGTAGCGCCCTGCGCCATTGGTGTAGACCTCAGGAGGGGAGGCGTCGAGGGCCAGGGATGCAATTCCGGGCCTAGCCTCGCTGGTGGCAAACCAGGCCGGCAGGGCGCGAGCGGTAGAGGCATCATGCCCTTCAGCGTCTGCGGCAGGCACAGCAGTGAACCAGGAAGGAAGCACACCCAAGAAAACGTCGGTTTCCATGCCTGGGCGCACAAGCGCCGGCGCGGCAATGGCCGGCAGTGGTGCCAGGCCCACCCCGAGCAGGTTTACAGACAGAGCGATCACAATTATCAATGTAATACTGCTGTTCCTCATTTCCCATACCCCCCTAATCTACCCTCGGCAATCAGCCGCTTTGTGGCCGATCGGGACGTACCGTCCCTGACAATGTTTCCACTGACCTTTCTGACCGCCGCTACGACAGCCAATCTTCCGCCGCAGGTTGCGAGCAAGCTCAGCCGAACGTTCACGGCGGTGCACCACAAGCTGGTCGTCATCAAGATCAAGCAGCGATATCACAGTGAGCAAAGTATATCAAGAACCTGTTGCTTTTGTGTTTGATTTTTACTAAAGTTTTATCATATTCTGTCAGGCAACTATAGCCTGAGTAGTTCGACAATGTCACATTTGGCCAAAGGCTCTCAGCCCTTGTCCCCAAGGGCGTGTT